>VGPQ01000011.1 GCA_016882555.1 Cyanobacteria bacterium M_surface_7_m2_040 | reverse complement strand
ATGTGAGCTAGGGCATTCACCACTGCGTGAATGTGGTGACCCACAGGGCCGGTTGGGCCAATGGGGTGCTGTTGCGGGCTGCCTGGTTGCCCGGCGAGGGGGCGCGGGCGGCGGCCGGCCCGGCGCTGCTGGCCCGTCGCTTTGGCATCGACCGCCGCCATGACAGCCAGCCGGTGCATCCCGATCACGGCCTCTGGATCGCCCCGCAACCGCTGGGCTGGGGTGCGCTGAAGCCGAGCGATCGGGTTCAGACCTCCCGCATCGGCATCAGCCAGGCTCAGGAGCTGCCCTGGCGCTGGTACCTGCGGGGCAGTCGCAGTGTGAGCCGCCGGGCCAAGGGTGATCCCACACCGAAGGTGGACGCCTGGACGCTTCAGGCCGGGCCACTACCCTGAGGCTGTGCGCCCCGGCAGCCCTTGAGCGACTGGACCCACCGCCATGTGCTGGATCTGGCGGCCTTTTCGCTTGCGGACTACGCCACTGTGCTCGAGCTGGCCCAGCGGTTTCGCGCCATGCCCACCAGCGGCGCCCGCAAGCTGCCGGCGTTGCAGGGGCGGCTGGTGACCACCCTGTTCTTCGAGCCGAGCACACGCACCCGCAGCAGCTTTGAGCTGGCGGCGCGGCGCTTGTCGGCCGATGTGGTCAGCTTCACCCCCGGTTCGAGTTCCCTGAGCAAGGGTGAGAGCCTGCTCGACACGGTGCGCACCTATGTGGCCATGGGGGCCGAGCTGCTGGTGGTGCGGCATCGCGCCACGGCCGTGCCGCAGCAACTCGCAGAAGCCCTGGATGCGGCCGGTGAGCAGGTGGCCGTGCTCAACGGCGGCGACGGCCTGCACAGCCATCCCAGCCAGGGACTGCTCGATCTCTTTACCCTTGCGCGCCATTTCGCCCCCGAGACGCCTACTCCCGCTGCGCTGCAAGGTAAACGGATCGTGATTGTGGGCGATGTGCTGCATTCGCGCGTGGCCCGCTCCAATCTCTGGGCACTCACCGCTTGCGGTGCAGAGGTGGTGTTGTGTGGTCCGCCCACCCTGCTGCCGGAGGCCTTTGCTGGCTTCGTGGCGGCGCCGCCCCCGGGGCAGGCCGCCGACCCGGTGGCACAGCGCGGTGCGGTGCGGGTGGAGCGCAGCCTCGATGCCGCCCTGCAGGGGGCCGACGCGGTGATGACCCTGCGCCTGCAGCAGGAGCGCATGCATCAGAACCTGCTCAGCAGCCTGGATGGCTACCACCAGCGCTACGGCCTCAGCCATGCACGCTTGGCCCGCTGCGGCAAGCCCGTGCCGGTGTTGCATCCAGGTCCGGTCAACCGTGGTGTGGAGATGACCGGCGCGCTGCTGGATGATCCCGCCCTGTCTCTGGTCGAAGAACAGGTGCGCAACGGCATCCCGTTGCGGATGGCCTTGCTGTACCTGTTGGTGGCTGGAAGCGCTCAGAGCAGCTTGAAACCGTCGAGCAGCAGTCCGTAGAGCAGGCCGATGCGGGCCATGTCGATCAGCCCGACGGTCAGCTCCTGGCCTGGCTGACGCAGCAACGGGCCGCGGATGCGGGCGGCGATTTCGATCGTCAGCACGCAGATCAGGGCGCTGAGGGGATCCAACCGCGCCAGGGTGCCGCTGATGGAGCCGAGAGCGCCGCCGATGCTGAAGCTGCTCAGCAGCACCATCAACTGCAGCGATAGCCGCCTCCACGGGTTGCCGGCCCACTCCCGCAGCTGCAGGCCCGAGCTCAGGATCAGGCGTTGGAAGCGGGTTTGCTGCAGTGGTGGTGGCAAGAGGGTGCAGGTGTGCCGTGAGCGGTGATCCCCATCACCCAGCCCAACCCTGCAATCCCATGTCTACACCATCCGTGGCGCTTGTGAACGCCCTGACCACTACTGATAGGGGATGCCAATAAAAAAGCCCGGAGCGCTGGGCCCGGGCTGGGTGATGGGGACGCCGCCACCAAAGCGCCTTGAGCGCCCGGTCGCAAGGGCCTCAGCCGTCGCTGTCTTTTTTCCGGGAGGTCTTGCCCTCGAGCAGCTCCAGCAGGGCTTCCATCTGGGCCATCACGCCGCGCACCTCGCCCGCCTCGGGCAGCAGGCCATCCTCCATGACCCCTTGATGCATCTCGCGGAGCTCCTGGCGGATGTAGCGCAGGTGACTCACCACCTGTTCGCGCTTGGACTGCGACATGGACCGGGCACAAAGAGCTTGTTGCCCTCCCTTTTACCGTATCGGCGGCCTACTTCTGGCCGAATTGGGCTTTGGCCTGCTCATAAAACTGCTCGTCGATGGACTGCAGGCCCGCCTCGCTGGCCAGGCTTTCGATGCGTTTGCGCACCATCGGTCGCACGAAGAACGGCACTTCCTTGAGGCGGCTCTCGGCTTCTGCAGACCAGTTCATGCCGGCGGCGAGGCTTGGAATCGCTGGAGAATAGGGAAGTGACAGCGTGGTCAAGCCCGGGGGTCGCCGGGCAGGTTGCTCTTGCGCTTGTGGAGCCACCAGCCGTATTCCGGGGGCCAGAGGGCATAGCTGTCGTCGTGACCCAGCTCTTTGGCGGCATGGAGGGCCCAGTGCGGATCGGCCAGGGCCTGCCGGCCGATGGCGATCAGGTCGGCGTCGCCGGCCTGCAGGATCGCTTCCGCCTGGGGCCCATCGAGGATCAGCCCCACCGCCATGGTGGCCACGCCGGCCTGCCGGCGCACGGCAGCGGCATAGGGCACCTGGAAGCCCGGAGAGCGCTGGATGGGCTGGGCCGTTGCCAGGCCGGTGAGCCCGCCGGAGGAGCAGTCGACCACATCCACTCCCAGGGCCTTGAGCTCGGTGGCGAACGCCACGCTGTCATCCAGATCCCAGCCGCCAGCGCCATCCAGCGCCGAGATGCGCACAAACAGCGGCTTGCTCGAGGGCCACACCTGGCGCATCTGGCGCACGATCGCGAGCGGCAGGCGCATGCGTCCGGCCCGATCGCCGCCGTAGTGGTCGTTGCGTTGGTTGCTGAGCGGCGAGAGAAACTGCGCCAGCAGGTAGCCATGGGCCGCGTGCAGCTCGATGACGTCGTAGCCCGCGCGTTCGGCGCGAGCGGCGGTCTCGCCAAATCGGTGCACCAGCGCTTCGATCGCCTCCAGGCTGAGCTCCTGGGGCACCGGAAACCCTGCGCCGGCCGGCAGGGCCGACGGCCCCACCACCGGCCAGGGTTGCCAGTCGGCTCCCTCGGGGCCGAGCTGGCCCGGGGGGTCAAAGGGGCGCGGCGCTGAGCCCTTGCGGCCGACGTGCGAGATCTGCAGACCGGCCAGCGAGCCCTGCTGCTGCACAAAGTGCGCCAGCCGTTGGTGGCCGGCGATCTGGCGGTCATCCCAGAGGCCGATGTCCCCTTGGGTGACCCGACCCTGCGGCTCCACGGCGCAGTTTTCGCTGAACACGATGCCGAAGCGACCGATCGCAAACTGACCCAGGTGCACCAGGTGGTAGTCGTTCACCTGGCCATCGACGGCTTTGTGCTGCACCATCGGTGAGAGCACACAGCGATTGGCTCTGGTGACTCCACGCATCCGTAGGGGTGTGAACAGGAGTGGTTGGCCCATGGATCCAGAACTGCAGCGCCGCTATCGCCGTCTGTTCCGCTTCTACGACGCCCAGGGCGATGGGGTGTAGCGGATGGACTCCGATTTTCAACCGGCGGCGGAGGCCATTGCTGCCCGCTGGCAAAACCGCACCACCCCCTTTCCCGATCTGCTCCAGCTGTTGCTGGACACCTACACCCATGAAAACCAGCGCCGCGATCTCGATCGCAGCGGTGAGGTGGACGAACAGGAATTCGTCCAGTCCCACGCCTCGGTGATCGAGGCCTTTGGCCGCATGCCCGAACAGGCCAGGGCGTTCATCGCTCGTGCTGCCGGAGGCTTTTTTGATGTGCTCGATCTCAATGGCGACGGTGAGCTGGAGTTGGCCGACCTCGAGGCCTATGCCCGGGCCTACGGCAAGCCCACGGCGGGAATTCGCACCAATCTGGCGCGCCTGCTGGCGGCCTTTGATCTGCCGCCCGATCGCTTGCCCAAGGCGGTGTTCCTGGCCTTGGTTGCCCAGTATTGGTTTGATCCGTCGCCTGATGCGCCCGGGCGTTGGTTGTTTTGCCTTGATCCGCAGGAGTCGTGATGCCAGACCCCTCGTCCACCCCAGTGAGCCCCTTTGCCGAGGAGCAACGCCCCTTTCTTGAGGCCTCCCTGCCGGCCTTGCTGCAGCTGATCGAAACCCCTGATCACGTGCCCAGCGCGCTGGCGATCTTTACCCACAGCTATGCCAGTCCCCTGGCGGTGATGGCCCGCGCCCGCCTGCGCCAGGACCCGGCCATCGCGGCCCTGGTGGCTGAGCGCTATTGGGGCCCTGGCCCAACCTTGAGGCGTTGCTGTCGATGCCCGCAGGCACCCTGGGGCAGGGTTTTGGCGCTGTGCTGCAGCAGCAGGGCCTGGCCCCGATGCCGCGGCCGGAAGGTCTCGACCTGCTGGCCGATCACGACCAGTACCTGCAGCAGCGGGTGCGGGCCTGCCATGACCTCTGGCACCTGGTCACAGGCTTTCCCCCCACCTTGCCCGGGGAGGTGGCCCTGAATGCCTTCTCCGCCCGGCAGTTGCGCCAACCCGGTCCGGCCTTGCTGCTGGCGGCCGACCTGTTGGCCCGCGCCCATCTCGCCGACACCAGCCCCGACCTGGCTGATGCGGCTGGCTTTGGTTTGCAGCTTGGGGGAATCTGTGTGCCCTTGCTGGCGCAGCGCTGGGAGGAGGGTTGGCAGGAGCCCCTGGCCGCATGGCGTCAGCGCTTGGGCATCGCGGAGGCGCTGCGCCGCAGTCCGTTTGCCTCCGTGCCCGCTTGAGCCAGGCTGCGCACACCCAGCCCCGGCCGTTGCTGCCGCCGCTGGGGCTGATGGCTGTGGTGATGGGCGTGAGCGTGGCCAATCCCTTTTACGGCCAGTCGCTGCTGCCGGCTGTGGCTGAGGCTTTCGATCTGCCTGCCGGTGTGGTGCTGCTGGGCCCCATGGCGACGCAGCTGGGTCTGGGCCTGGGATATCTGCTGCTGTTGCCCCTGGGCGATGGCCTTGAGCGGCGCCGCCTGCTCACGCTGCTGGCGCTGGGCATGGCGCTGGCCTGCGGCGGCGTGGTGCTGGCGCCCAGTTTTGCCCTGCTGCTCGTGTGCTGGTTTGCCCTGGGCCTGGTGGCCCTGATCCCGGCCCTGCTGCCCACACTGTTGGCGGCGTTCACGCCCGAAGCGCAGCGCGGTCGCATGCTGGGGATTGTGATCAGCGGCCAGTTTGGCGGCATCCTGCTGTCGCGAAGCTGCAGCGGCCTGCTGGCGCAGGTGTGGGGCTGGCGCAGCGTCTATGCCCTCTCAGCGGTGGCAATGCTGGCGATGGCGTGGCTGTTGGCGCGGCGCTTGCCGCCGCTGCCGGCCACCGATCGGCGCCCTTACGGTCAGCTGCAAAGGTCCCAATGGCAGCTGTGGCTGCGCCTGCCCCGCCTGCGGCGCGCCTGCCTGTGTCAGGCCCTGCTGTTTGGCAGCTTCATGGCCCTGTGGAGCGCCCTGGCGCTTCATCTTGCGGCGCCGCCCTGGCGCTTTGGGCCGGCGCTGATCGGCAGTTTCGGGCTGGCGGGCCTGGTGAGCATCCTGGCGGCGCCTGCGATCGGTCGCTGGGTGGACCGCATCGGCCCCGATCGCATCGTGCTGGCCGGTGTGCTCACCACGGCGGGCGGGGTGGCGCTGCAGGGGCCGCTGCCGCTGGCCCTGCTGGCCCTGGCGGTGGGTCTGATCGCGGTGGACCTTGGCGTGCAGGGCAGTTTTGTGGCCAACCAGGCGCGCATCTATGCCCTGGAGCCCTCCGCCCGTAGCCGCATGAGTGGTCAGCTGTTTCTCACCGCCTATCTGGGGGCGGCGGCCTGCTCGGCGGTGATCGCCAGGTTCTGGGGGGCCTGGGGCTGGCAGGGCACCTGCGGCTTCGCCTTGCTGCTGGCGTCGCTGGCCCTGGTGATCGAGCGCGAGAGCTGGTGGCCCCGGCTGGGGAATGGAGAATAGGGGACTCGAACCCCTGACCTCTGCGGTGCGATCGCAGCGCTCTACCAGCTGAGCTAATTCCCCGGTTCGTCCATTATTTCAACAGCAGCCCGCTGCCTGTGTGCCCCCTGCCGCCATGACGACTGTGATCACCCCTGAGCGCCTGGCCGCCTTTGACGAGGCAACCACCGCCGAGCTGGCCCGCCGGCTCGAGGAGGAGGACTACCCCACGCCCTTTGACAGCCTGGAGGACTGGCATCTGATGCGGGCTCTGGCGATCCATCGGCCCGAGCTGGCGCGGCCCTATGTGCACCTGGTGGATCAGGAACCCTTTGATGAGGATTGAGCCCCCAGATGCCGGGGGTCAACCTGGCGTGCCCGATCCGCTCGCCGGCAGGCGCATTCTTGTGGGCATCAGCGGCAGCATCGCTGCCGTGAAGCTGCCGCTGGTGGTGAGCGCCCTGGCCAAGTGCGGTGCCCAGGTGCGTTGCCTGCTTACCCCCAGCGCCGAGCAGCTGGTGAGCCCGGTGGCGCTGGCCTCGCTCAGTCGCCACCGCTGCTATCTGGAGTCCGATCAATGGAGCGCTGCCGCTGATCGACCCCTGCACATCGAGCTGGCCGAGTGGGCCGAGCTTGTGCTGTTGGCGCCCCTCAGCGCCACCACCCTGGGGCGCTGGGTGCACGGTCTGGCCGACACCCTGCTGGCCAGCACCCTGCTGGCCACAGAGGCCCCGGTGCTGGCTGCGGCAGCCATGAACACGGCGATGTGGGGCTCAGCGCCGGTGCGCCGCAATTGGCAGCAGCTGCAAGCGTTCGAGCGGGTGCTGCCGTTGGGGCCAGCCCCTGGGCTGCTGGCCTGTGACCGCATCGGCGATGGCCGCATGGCTGAGCCGGCACTGCTGCTGCTGGCGCTGGAGTCGCTGGCGCTGTGGGGCTGGCGGCGCGACTGGCAGGGCCGGCGGCTGCTGGTGAGCGCCGGACCGACCCGTGAACCGCTCGATCCGGCTCGCTGCCTCACCAACCCCAGCACCGGCCTGATGGGGGTGCTGCTGGCCCAGGCGGCCCGCCTGCGGGGGGCGAGCGTCGATCTGGTGCATGGCCCCCTCAGTGTGGAGCCCGCCTGGTTGGAGGGCTTGTGCTGTCACAGCGCCCCCACGGCCGCTGCCATGCAGAGGGTGCTGGCCGAGCTTCAACCCGAGGCCGATGCGATCGCCATGGCGGCCGCGGTGGCCGATCACCGGCGTGCCGCCCCCTCGCCCCACAAGGCCAGCAAGCAGGAATTGGCAGCAGCCCTCGCCAGCGGCTGGGAGCCGGTGCCTGATCTGCTGGCCGAACTGGTGAGCCGTCGCGAGGGCCAGCGGCCGATCCTCGGCTTTGCCGCCTACAGCGGTGATGGCCTGGAGGCCGCCCGCGCCAAACGACGCCGCAAAGGCTGCGACCTGCTGTTTGCCAATCCGATCGATCGGCCGGATGCCGGTTTTGCTTCAGCCACGAACCAGGGATGGCTGCTGGGTCCCGCGGAGCGGGAGCACCAGCTGCCGCCGCTGTCGAAGCTGGCCCTGGCCCATCAGTTGCTGAGCGCCCTGGCGGCCTTGCTGGAGCCTGGCTTCAGGCCGCCAGCGGATGGTCGTCATCGGGTCGATCGCGCTGCAGCAGATCCATGAATGTGCGCAGCTGCAGCCGCGGGATGTAGGGCCAGCCACCGCTTTCTTCCATGGTGCGCAGCAGCGCAAACAGGGCACTGCGGTCGGCCGGCAGATTGTTGCGAAAGGGGCCGTCCTGCAGGGTGCGGTGCAGCTGCTCCAACTGTCGCAGCAGGGCAAGCAGGGCCGCGGGCTGGCCATCCAGTTCGGCCGATAGGGCTTGCAACTCCTTCAGCACGGCATCAAGGCGTAGCTGCTGTTGGCTGCTGAGGCTGCTGGCGTTGCTGGGATCGCTGGACATATGGATCGAGCTCTGGCGCTGGTGCGCTGGCGACGCTCCCATACAGGTTGTTGAGAGCCGCGACATCGTAGGGGTATCGCGCATTTTGCACCGGTAGGATCCGCGCCAGACCGGCTTTCCCTCATGCGATTCCGTCCTCTGCTGGCCCTGGTGCTGGCGCTGTGTCTGACCCTGGTGACCGCCTGCAGCGGAGGCGCTGAGGCCAAGGACCGGGCCAACCTCACCTACGACGACATTCACAACACCGGTCTGGCCAACAGTTGCCCGACCCTGCCCGACTCGGCCCGTGGTTCGATCGCCCTGGCCAGCGGCGGCAAGTACCAGCTGCGCGAGCTCTGCCTCCACCCGGCTGAGGTGTACGTCAAGGGTGAGCCAGCCAACAAGCGCCAGGAGGCGCAGTTTGTCGAGACCAAGATCCTCACCCGCTTCACCACCAGCCTGGATCAGGTCTATGGCGATCTGAACGTGCAGGGCGACAACCTCAGCTTCAAGGAGCTGGGCGGCATCGATTTCCAGCTCGTCACCGTGTTGCTGCCGGGCGGTGAGGAAGTGCCGTTCGTGTTCTCCAGCAAGGAGCTGGACGCCACGGCTGACGGCGCGGCGATCACCACCAGCACCGATTTCAGTGGCTCCTACCGGGTGCCCAGCTACCGCACCTCCAACTTCCTCGATCCCAAGGCCCGCGGCCTCACCACCGGCTACAGCAGCGCCGTGGGCCTGGTGCCCGCTGGTGATGACTTCACCGCAGAAACCGTGAAGCGCTACGTCGATGGCACCGGCACCATGAGCCTGTCGATCACCAAGGTCGATGGCAACACCGGTGAGTTCGCTGGTGTGTTCACCGCGGTGCAGCCCTCCGACACCGACATGGGCACCAAGGAGCCAGTCGCCGTGAAGATCACCGGGGAGCTCTACGGCCGTCTCGAGCAGGTCTGATCCGCTCAGCGTGCGCCTGCTTCGGGGCCCTTCGGGGCCCTTTTTCATGGCGGCCGCTCGCCGCGTGCTGCTGGGTTCGGCTGCTCTGGGAGAATCCCTGCCATCGCGTCTGCCTGATCGCCAATGACCGCCTCGGTGACCACCTCAACGGGTCTGATCGCACCCCATGGCGGCAGCCTGGTGGATCTGATGGTGCCTGCCGAGCAGCGCGAGACCGTGCGGGCGGGAATTGACCGCCGCGTCGAATGCAGCGATCGCAATGCCTGCGATGTGGAGCTCCTCGTGGTGGGCGGCTTCTCGCCCTTGCGCGGCTTCATGCACGAGGCCGACTACGACGCCGTGGTGGCGGGCTACCGGACCACCAGTGGGCTGCTGTTCGGACTGCCGATCGTGTTCGACACCGACGATGCTCAGATCGCCGTCGGCGAACGGCTGCTGCTCACCTACCAGGGCCAGGAGCTGGCAGTGCTCACCGTGGAGAGCCGCTGGGAGCCCGACAAGGTCAGGGAGGCCAAGGGGTGCTACGGCACCACCTCGCTCGAGCATCCGGCCGTGCGCATGATCGCCACCGAGCGGGGTCGCTACTACCTGGGTGGGCGTGTGCAGGGGCTGGAGCTGCCCCGTCGGGTCTTCCCCTGCAAGACCCCTGCCGAGGTGCGCGCCACCCTCCCCATGGCCCAGAACGTGGTGGCCTTCCAGTGCCGCAACCCGATTCACCGGGCCCACTACGAGCTGTTCACCCGCGCCCTCGACGCCACCAACGTGAGCGAGGGCGGTGTGGTGCTGGTGCACCCCACCTGCGGGCCCACCCAGGACGACGACATTGCCGGTGAGGTGCGCTTCCAGACCTACGAGCGTCTCGCCGCCGAGGTCAACAACCCCCGCATCCGCTGGGCCTATCTGCCCTACTCGATGCACATGGCCGGCCCGCGCGAGGCCCTGCAGCACATGATCATCCGCAAGAACTACGGCTGCACCCACTTCATCATTGGCCGCGACATGGCGGGTTGCAAGAGCTCGCTCACGGGCGACGACTTCTATGGCCCCTACGAAGCCCAGGACTTTGCCCGCGACAGAGCTCCCGAGCTCGGCATGGAGACCGTTCCCTCGCTCAACCTCGTGTACACCGAGGAAGAGGGCTATGTGACCGCTGAGCATGCCGAAGCCCGGGGCCTGCACGTCAAGAAGCTCAGCGGCACCCAGTTCCGCCAGATGCTGCGCGGCGGTGAGGAGATCCCCGAGTGGTTCGCCTTCCGCAGCGTTGTTGAGGTGCTCAGAGCCGCGGGCTGAGCGCCTGCCTGAGCAGCCCGGTTAACATTCCTTTACTTCCTTTCCCTTCGCCCCCTCTGCCGTGAAAAAGCGCTGGCGCAACGCGGGCCTTTACGTGCTCCTGGTGATCGTGATGATCGCCATCGGAACAGCCTTCCTGGACCGACCCGACCCGGCCAATGCGCCGCGCACGCTGCGTTACAGCGACTTTGTCGAGGCTGTGCAGGGCAACGAGATCTCCAGGGTGCTGATCTCCCCGGATCGCGGCACCGCCCAGGTGGTCGAAAACGACGGTCGTCGCGCCCTGGTCAATCTTGCGCCCGACAAGGATCTGCTCAAGCTGCTCACCGACCACAACGTTGACATCGCTGTGCAGCCCAGCCGTGAACCCGCGGCCTGGCAGAGCGCCATCGGCAGCCTGATCTTCCCGCTCTTGCTGCTGGGGGGTCTCTTCTTTCTGCTGCGCCGGGCCCAGGGCGGCGGCGGCAACCCCGCCATGAGCTTCGGCAAGAGCAAGGCCCGCGTGCAGATGGAGCCCCAGACCCAGGTCACCTTCGGCGATGTGGCCGGGATCGAAGGTGCCAAGCTCGAACTCACCGAAGTCGTCGACTTCCTCAAGAACCCCGATCGCTTCACCGCCGTCGGCGCCAAGATCCCCAAGGGTGTGTTGCTGGTGGGCCCTCCCGGTACCGGCAAAACCCTGCTCGCCAAGGCCGTGGCCGGCGAGGCGGGTGTGCCGTTCTTCTCGATTTCCGGTTCGGAGTTTGTCGAGATGTTTGTGGGTGTGGGTGCCAGCCGTGTGCGCGACCTGTTTGAGCAGGCCAAGAAGAATGCCCCCTGCATCGTGTTCATCGATGAGATCGACGCCGTGGGGCGTCAGCGCGGTGCCGGCCTCGGCGGCGGCAACGATGAGCGCGAGCAGACCCTCAACCAGCTGCTCACCGAGATGGATGGCTTTGAGGGCAACACCGGCATCATCATCGTGGCGGCCACGAACCGCCCGGATGTGCTCGATCAGGCGCTGATGCGGCCCGGTCGCTTTGACCGCCAGGTGGTGGTGGACCGCCCCGACTACAGCGGCAGGCTCCAGATCCTGGGGGTTCATGCCCGGGGCAAGACCCTGGCCAAAGACGTGGATCTCGACAAGGTGGCCAGGCGCACTCCAGGGTTCACCGGTGCCGATCTGGCCAATCTGCTCAACGAAGCGGCGATCCTGGCGGCGCGTCACCAGCTGAGCGAGATCTCGATGGACGAGGTCAATGACGCCATCGAGCGCGTCATGGCCGGTCCCGAGAAGAAAGACCGGGTGATGAGCGAGAAGCGCAAGCGTCTGGTGGCTTACCACGAGGCCGGCCATGCCCTGGTGGGTGCGCTGATGCCCGATTACGACCCGGTGCAGAAGATCTCGATCATTCCCCGTGGCCAGGCCGGTGGTCTCACCTTCTTCACCCCCAGTGAAGAGCGCATGGAGTCGGGCCTGTATTCCCGCACCTACCTGCAGAACCAGATGGCGGTTGCCCTCGGTGGCCGCGTTGCCGAAGAGCTCGTCTACGGCGAAGACGAGGTCACCACCGGTGCCTCCAATGACCTCCAGCAGGTGGCCCGTGTGGCGCGGCAGATGGTGACGCGCTTCGGCATGAGCGACAAGCTCGGCCCCATCGCCCTGGGCCGCAGCCATGGAGGCATGTTCCTGGGCCGTGACATCGCTGCCGAACGTGATTTCTCCGAAGACACCGCCGCTGCCATCGATGAGGAGGTCAGCCAGCTCGTGGCCGAAGCCCATCGCCGTGCCACCGAGGTGCTGGGCAACAACCGCGCCGTGCTTGATCAGCTCGCCGATCTCCTGGTGGAGAAGGAAACCGTGGATGCCGAAGAGCTGCAGGAGCTGTTGATCAACAGCGACGTGCGCGTTGCCGAATACGTCTGAAGCCAAGGCGGCGGCCCTGATCGCGTCCCTGCGCAGCCAGCCCCTGCTGGTGGTGCTCAGGGCCGATCAGCCGCTCGCGTTGCAACCCCAGATCGCCCGCCTCGCCGGCAT
>VGPQ01000010.1 GCA_016882555.1 Cyanobacteria bacterium M_surface_7_m2_040 | reverse complement strand
CTGACCGTCGTACCAGCCGGATTCCTCGTAAACAATGCGCTCACTCAGCAGGCGCCGATTCACATAACTCCAACCCAGCCACTGGCGCAGCAGCAGCAGCAACGGCAGCAGCAGGGCGGCGAGCGCACCCACGGCCACCAGCAACAGCGGCACCCGCCGCAGGCTGAAGCTGCCGCTGGCCACCAACAGGGTCACCGGCAGCACCAGCAGCCAGCTGATCAGCAGCGGCCGCAGCAGTTGCAGCCAGCCGTGCTGGGGCCACACGAAAAACCAGGAGCGGCAGAGCTGGGCGTATTCCTCGCGCGGCCGTTGCTCCGGTGGCACCGGTGAGCGGCTGGTGTCATCGAGCATGGGCTGCGTCACCGCCGTCCGCTCACCGGCGCGTCGGCCTGACCGACCGCCGGGCTGAGGTAGCGCTCCTGCTCACCGTGGCCCCAGAACGACTCGAGGTCGTAGTAACTGCGCTCGCTGGGGGTGAGCACATGCACGATCACCTCGCCGTAATCGAGCAGCACCCAGCGGCCCTCCGTCTGCCCCTCACGCCGCAGCGGCAGGCGGTCCAGCTCCTGCTCGAGCTGGTCTTCCACCGAGCGGGCGATGGCCCGCACCTGCACATCGGTGAGGCCGCTGCAGATCACAAACCAATCGGCCAGGGAACTGACCTCCTCGACCCGGATCAGACGGATGTCGACGGCCTTGCGGTCATCGCAGGCCTCGGCCGCCAGCAGGGCCAGGGCCTTGCTGTCGCCAAACCGCTCATCCATACACGTTCTCGCTGGTGACCGACTCCCGCGACCCCTGCTGCTGGGCCATCTCGGCCCGGGCGCGGCCGGCACTCTTGCGCAGGGCTTCCAGCCGGTCTTCGTAGAACGTGCGCTTTTTCTTCTTGCGGGTCTGCTCAACCAGATCCTTCAGAGCCCCGCCCAGGCTCTTGTAGGCATTGGGGAGGCTGTAGCCGAAGCGGCAGGCCAGATCGATGGCCCGCTCATCGGCCGCGATGGCGTCCGCCAGCCGTTTCTCCGAATTGTTCTTGAGGTACAGGCGGTAGCCCGCAAACCCAGACAGACCCAAGGCCATCACCAACAGCAGCCCGTCCTGCACCCAGAGCTCGCCGATGGCGCCGCCGAGGCCGATCGCCAGGGCCGCCATCTCCCAACCGTCGCGCGGGATCGCATCGTTCTGGATGCGGCCCACTTCGTGCCAGAAGAGCAGGTTGCGGTGATCGAGGGCCAGGGCATCCCATTTCTCCAGGTCGAGCTGGATCTCCACCTCGTCGCGGCCGATCTCCTCGATCGTGATCAGGGGGGGGTCCACCGAGGCCGCCGCTTCGACAAACACCCAGCTCTGCATCTCGGGGGGAAGCAACCCCTTCAGGCGCTGGAGTTCGCTCATCGCGGTGCGTCAAAAGCCGTGCGTGGGATCAGGTTAGCCACTTCCCAGCGCGCGCCTGCAGGGAGTGACCCGTGAGAGGCTAGGAGGGTTTGCCCGCAGCGCTCCATGCCCCGCCGGTCTGATCTCAGACGCATCCTGCTGCTGGGCTCAGGACCGATCGTGATCGGCCAGGCCTGCGAATTCGACTATTCCGGCACCCAGGCCTGCAAAGCCCTGCGCGCCGAAGGATTTGAGGTGGTGCTGGTCAACAGCAATCCAGCCTCGATCATGACCGATCCCGACATGGCGGATCGCACCTACATCGAGCCGCTCACGCCCGAGGTGGTGGCGCGGGTGATCGAGCGCGAACAGCCCGACGCCCTGCTGCCCACCATGGGCGGCCAAACGGCCCTCAACCTGGCAGTGGCCCTGGCCGAGAACGGCACCCTGGCGCGCCATGGCGTCGAGCTGATCGGCGCCAACCTCGAAGCGATCAAGAAGGCCGAAGACCGCCTGCTGTTCAAGGAGGCGATGGAACGCATCGGCGTGATGGTGTGCCCCTCGAAAATCACCAACACGCTCGAGGAAGCCGAGGCCGTGGGCAATGGGATCGGGTCCTACCCGCGCATCATTCGCCCCGCCTTCACCCTGGGCGGCAGCGGTGGCGGCATCGCTTACAACCCCGAGGAGTTTGCCGCCATCTGCAAGAGCGGGCTTGAGGCCAGCCCGGTCAGCCAGATCCTGATCGAGCAGTCGCTGCTGGGCTGGAAAGAGTTCGAGCTCGAGGTGATGCGCGACACCGCCGACAACGTGGTGATCGTCTGCAGCATCGAGAACCTCGACCCCATGGGGGTGCACACCGGCGACTCGATCACCGTGGCGCCCGCCCAGACCCTCACCGACCGCGAGTACCAGCGCCTGCGCGACCAGGCGATCGCGATCATTCGCGAAATCGGTGTCGACACCGGCGGCAGCAACATCCAGTTCGCGATCAACCCCGCCAATGGCGACGTGGTGGTGATCGAGATGAACCCGCGCGTGTCGCGCAGCTCGGCCCTGGCGTCGAAAGCGACGGGCTTCCCGATCGCCAAGATCGCCGCCCGCCTGGCGGTGGGCTACACCCTCGATGAGATCGTCAACGACATCACCGGCGCCACACCGGCCTGCTTCGAGCCCACGATCGATTACGTGGTCACGAAGATCCCAAGGTTCGCCTTCGAGAAATTCCAGAACTCGCCGGCTGTGCTCACCACCTCGATGAAGTCGGTGGGGGAGGCGATGGCCATCGGTCGCTGCTTTGAGGAGTCGTTTCAGAAGGCCCTGCGCTCCCTGGAGACCGGCCACGCCGGCTGGGGCTGCGACCGGCCCGACGTGCAGCACGCGCCCGCGGCCCTGGAGATTGCCCTGCGCACGCCCACGCCCGAGCGCATCTTCGCCGTGCGTGCCGCCATGGTGGCCGGCCTGAGCGACGCCGACATTCACCGCCTGTCGGCGATCGACCCCTGGTTTTTGGCCAAGCTGCGCCGCATCGTCGACGCCGAAACCCAGTTGCTGCGCGGCCGCAGCCTGGCCGAACTCAGCGCCGACAGCCTGCTGGAGCTGAAGCAGCTGGGCTTCTCCGACCGCCAGATCGCCTGGGCCACCAGCAGCGATGAACTGACGGTGCGGCGGCAGCGCCAGGCCCTGGGCGTCAACGCAGTGTTCAAGACCGTCGACACCTGCGCCGCTGAATTCGCCTCCAGCACCCCGTACCACTACGCCACCTACGAGCGGCCGCTGGAGCGCCTGAAGGCCGACGGCACGCTTGAGCCGATTCCACCTGAAAACGAGGTGACCCCCGAGAGCCGCCGCAAAGTGATGATCCTGGGGGGCGGGCCCAACCGCATCGGCCAGGGCATCGAATTCGACTACTGCTGTGTGCATGCCTCCTTTGCCCTGCGCGAGGCCGGCTTTGCCACGGTGATGGTCAACAGCAACCCCGAGACCGTCTCCACCGACTACGACACCAGCGACCGCCTCTACTTCGAACCGCTCACCCTCGAAGACGTACTCAACGTGATCGAGGTCGAGCGACCCGAGGGGGTGATCGTGCAGTTCGGCGGGCAGACGCCCCTGAAGCTGGCGATCCCGCTGCTGCGCTGGCTGGGCAGCCCCGAGGGCCGCGCCACCGGCACCCGCATCTGGGGCACCTCGCCCGAATCGATCGACATCGCCGAAGACCGCGAGCAGTTCGAAGCGATCCTCAGGCGCCTGGAGATTCGCCAGCCCCGCAACGGCCTCGCCCGCAGTGAAGCCGAAGCGCGCGCAGTCGCCAACCAGGTCGGCTACCCCGTCGTGGTCAGGCCCAGCTACGTGCTGGGGGGCCGCGCCATGGAGGTGGTGCACGGCGAAGACGAACTCAACCGCTACATGCGCGAAGCGGTGAGTGTCGAGCCCGACCACCCGGTGCTGATCGACCAGTACCTCGACAACGCCACCGAAGTCGACGTGGATGCCCTCTGCGATCACACCCGCACCGTGGTGATCGGCGGCCTGATGGAGCACATCGAGCCGGCCGGCATCCACTCGGGCGACTCGGCCTGCTGCCTGCCGGCGGTGAGCCTGGGAGAAGCGGCCCTGGCCACCATCCGCCAGTGGAGCCGCGATCTGGCCCTCGCCCTGGAGGTGCGCGGCCTGATCAACCTGCAGTTTGCGGTGCAGAAGGACGCCAGCGGCGCCGAAACCGTGTTCATCATATCGAAGCGAACCCCCGCGCCTCGCACGGTGCCGTTTGTGGCCAAAGCCACCGGGGTGGCCCTGGCCAAGGTGGCCAGCCAGGTGATGGCGGGCAACACCCTGGCGGAGCTGGGCCTGACGCGCGAGCCCCAGCCGCCCCTGCAGGCGATCAAAGAGGCGGTGCTGCCGTTCAAGCGCTTCCCCGGCTCCGACACCCTGCTGGGCCCCGAGATGCGCAGCACCGGCGAGGTGATGGGCAGTGCCAAGGCATTTGGCATGGCCTACGCCAAGGCCGAGCAGGCCGCCGGCGACCCCCTGCCCACCGCTGGCAGCGTCTTTCTCTCCACCCACGATCGCGACAAGGCGGCCCTGGTGCCAGTGGCCCGCCGGCTGAGCGAGCTGGGCTTTGCCCTGATCGCCACCAGCGGCACCGCCGAGCTGCTGGGCCGCGAGGGTCTCACGGTCGAGCCCGTGCTCAAGGTGCACGAGGGCCGCCCCAACATCGAGGACGCGATCCGCTCGGGCCGCATCCAGCTGATCGTCAACACCCCCATCGGCCGCCAGGCCGAGCACGACGACACCTACCTGCGCAAGGCAGCCCTCGACTACGCCGTGCCCACGGTCACCACCCTGGCCGGCGCCCGCGCCGCCGTGGAAGCGATCGCCGCCCTGCAGAGCGAAACCCTCGAAATCAACGCCCTGCAGGACCTGCATCAGCAGGGAGAGGCCTTTCAAAGCGGTGCACGAAGCGTCACTGGCTGACCATTGGCGTTGAAGACGCCGCTATGCTGAATTTCTGAAATTCAGACCAATGAAACCTCTGCAGGGCGAGGCCCAGCGCGAAGTGCTCTCGGTCTCCAGTCGCGGTCAGATCACCCTGCCTGCAAGCATGCGCAAGCATCTGGGCATCCAACCGGGTGGGGCCGTGATCATCGAAGAATGCGGCGGCGAACTGCGTTTGAAACCAGCCGCCGTGCTCGAGGTGGAGATCTACAGCGACGAGCAGATCGCATCCTGGGACCTTGAAGATGAACTCTCGCCGCAGGAACGCCTGCAGATTTTGCAACGCATGCAGCGGAGCTGATGCGTGTTTTTCTTGATGCCAACGTGCTGTTCACCGCTGCCCACAACCCCAACGGCAAAGCTGCGTTGGTGATCAGCTTGGGCACCGAAGGCCTGCTTCAGCTGGCGACAAGCGCCTATGCCAAAGAAGAAGCACGGCGCAATCTCGAACGCAAATCACCCAAAAGTCTTGCTGAGTTTGTACGCCAGAACAAAGCGATTCGCCTCATCGCCGATGACCTCGCCATTGCCTGCCCATCAGGTCTTGCTGAAAAAGACTGGCCCATCTACCGAGCAGCCTGTGCATGCCATGCGGATGTGTTACTCACCGGCGATCTGCGTGATTTCGGCTTTCTGATGAATGCCCCAGAGCAAACGGATGGGTTGTTGATTCAAACCGTTGCCGCGTTCCTCAACAACTTCAGCCCTTTGGCTTGAGCCCTCAACTCCCCAGCACCCCGTTCATCGCCAGCTCAAACGCCACGCAGCTGTTGGGCAGCGGCGGCTTTCTGAGCCCGTGGGCCCTCGTTAGGGTGAAGGGCCCATGCCCGCCCTGGCCGTGACCGCCACCCCCGAGGCCCCCGCAGCCCTGATCGCCCCCGGCAGCGACTGCACTGCCGCCTTCCGGGCCGCCTACGAGAACCGCTACACCTGGGAACCGGGCTTCGGCGGCTACCAGGGCCGCTGCGTGTGGGAGCAGACGGGGCAGAACGGCGAACCCGACCGCCGCGTCGAGGGCACGTTCCAGGTGGGCGCCGACCTCAAGGCCTCAGTTGAGGGCATCGACGACGAGGAGATCCACAAGGCGATCGCCTCACAGCTGTGGGAGGTGGCGATCCACCGGGTGCGCCGCAGCTTCGAGCAGACCCATGGCGACAACACCTTCAGCGCCGGTGACACCGATGCGGTGGGCACCGAGGTGATCGTCGGCGGCAAGGGCGCCGGCGATCGCTACCGCATCAAAGACGACGTGGTCACGATGGTGCACCGCCACATTCACGGCACCGTGGTAACGATCTTCACGGAAAGCGTCACCCACACCGGCAATGGCTACCTGAGCCGGCGCTACAGCAGCCAGTACGCCGACCCGGCCACCGGTGAGCTCCGCGGCGGCAAGAGTCAGTTCCTCGACACCTTCGTGCCCCTCAGCCAGGGCGGACCCTGGGTGCTGAGCGAGCGGGTGGTCGAGAGCGAGGCCCAGGGCGACACGCCCGCCGGCCGGCAGCTGTTCCGGTTTGAGGACTTGCAGGCCCTCTAAACGTCAACAAACCCAGGCCGCGGCCTGGTCGCAGCCAGAGGCCACTGCACAATGCGGCGATGCTGTCCCTCTGGCTTGGTGCCTACGACCAGGGTCTGGCCTTCGCCGGCCTGGCCCTGGGCACCTATCTGACGCTGCGCGTCCTCAACTTTCCTGACCTCACGGTCGATGGCTCCTTTGCCCTCGGCGGTGGCACTGCGGCGGTGCTGATCACCCAGGGGGTGCCCGTGCCGGCGGCGCTGGCGGTCGCCTTCGGGTTCGGCTGCCTGGCCGGCCTGGCCACCGGCCTGATCCACACCCGCCTGGGGGTGAACGACCTGTTCGCGGGCATCCTCACCACCACAGGTCTGTATTCGATCACCCTGCGGCTGATGGGCCGCTCCAACATTCCGCTCACCGACACCCCGCGCGGCATCGACCAGCTGCCCGATCTGGCGGCTGGGTTTGACGATGAATGGGGGCTCGCCCTGACCCTGGTGGTGCTGGGTCTGGGCCTGCTGGTGGCGTTGCTGCTGAGCACCGATTTCGGCCTGGCTCTGCGGGCCCTGGGCAACAACCCCACCATGGCCCGCGCCAACGCCATCAACCAGCGCCGCGGCCTCAACATCGGCATCGCCGCTGCCAACGGCCTGGTGGGTCTGTCGGGAGGACTGGTGGCGCTGTTTCAGGGCTTTGCCGACGTCACCATGGGCATCGGCTCGCTGATCCTGGGCCTGGGCATGGTGATCATCGGCGAGTCGATCTTCCGGCCGCGCTCGATTCCGATGGGCCTGCTGGCAGCGGTGGTCGGCGCGATCATCTTCCGCACCCTGATCGCCGTGGCGCTGGCGTTGGGGCTGGAGCCCGTGGATCTCAAGCTGGTCACGGCCGCGCTGCTGCTGATCGCCCTGGCCGCCGGGCGGCTGCGCATTCCGGGCCTGTCGGCTCAGGAGAAGAGCTGACCATGGCCCTGACGATCAGCGACCTGAGCTGGGGGCATCCCATACCGGGCGGCGGCTGGCGCCAGCTGTTCCAGGGGTTCGACCTCGGCTGCGAGCCCGGCCAGTTTGTGACCGTGATCGGCAACAACGGCAGCGGCAAGTCGACGCTGCTCAACCTCATCGCCGGCGCCCTGAAGCAGAGCGGCGGCACGATCGAGCTGGGCGGCCGCCCCCTGCACCGCTACCCGGACCACCGGCGGGCCCGCTGGATCGGGCGGGTGATGCAGAACCCGCTGGAGGGCACCTGCCCAGGCCTGACCATCGCCGAAAACCTGCGCCTGGCCGAACGCCGCCGCCACAGTGGCTTGTCGGCCTCAGGCCTGCTGGGCCTGCGCCCCAGCGGCGCCGATCGCCGGCGCTATCGGGCTCTGCTCGACGACCTGAACATCCCCCTGGCCCAGCGGCTCGATGCCCTAGTGGGCGAACTGTCGGGCGGCCAGCGGCAGACCCTGAGCCTGGTGATGGCCACCATGGGCCAGCCCGAGCTGCTGCTGCTCGACGAGCACACCGCCGCCCTCGACCCCAAGGCTGAGGCGCTGGTGATGGAACTGACCGAGCGGCTGGTGCGGCAGCTCGGGGCCACGACGCTGATGGTGACCCACAGCCTCGAACAGGCCCTGAGCTTTGGCGACCGGCTGCTGATGCTGCGCGACGGCCAGCTCGCCCACGACTGGACTGCAACCGAACGGCAACAGCTCAGCGCTGATGCGTTGCGGCAGCTGTATGGCTCGGGCATAGTGGCGCCGCCAGCTGCTGACACCTCCGATGGCCCTGCGACGCCGTGACTTTCTGGGCCTGATGGGCACCGGTGCCGTCAGCACCGTGGCGCTCGCAGCCTGCGGCAAGTTGGGTGCCAGCAAGGTCAAAGGTCCCACCATCGGCATGCTGCAGATGGTGGATGCACCGCCGCCCAACGCCGTGCGCAAGGGCTTTGAAGCAGCGCTGGCCAAGGCGGGCTACACCCCCGGCCAGAGCGTCAATTTCATCCAGAAGGATGCGGCCGGCGAGCTGCCCAACACCACCCTGGTGATGAAGAAGTTCGTGGCCGACCAGGTCGACATGGTGTTTGCCATCGGCACCCCGCCGCTGCAGGCAGCGATGAAAACCGTGCCCGACACCACCCCGGTGGTGTTTGCCTACTGCTCCAACCCCTGGGGTGCCGGCGCCGGCACCCCGCCCGGCGGTGTGGGCCAGCACAAGCCCAACGTGATCGGCACCATCGGTACCAACCCGATGGGCAAGGAGCTCGACCTGGCCCGCACCATCAACCCCGCCCTCAAAACGGTGGGCGTGATCTTCAATCCCGGCGAGCCCAACTCTGAATACGAGGCCAAAGTGCTGCGCGATGAGGCCAAGCAGCGCGGCATCACCGTGGTGGAGCAGGCGGTGGCCAACTCCGGCGAGGTGCTGCAGGCGGCCCAGGTGCTGGCCGAGAAGGCCATCGAAGCCTTCGTGAAGATCGGCGATTACGCCACCATCCAGGGCTTTGGATCGATCGCCAAGGTGGGGCTTGAGAAAAAGATCCCCGTGTATTCGGTGGATGCCGACGACATCAAACTGCCGGGCTGCCTGGCCACGGTCGGCTGGGCCTATTTCGACGACGGCTACGCCGCCGGTGAGATCGCCGTGCGGGTGCTCAAGGGCGAGTCCCCAAAGACGATGGCCTTCGAACCGCTCACCAAGACCGAAACAAACGTCAACCTGGCAACCGCCAAGGCCATCGGTGTGACCGTGCCCGAGGCTGTGATCCAGGACGCGAACCAGGTGGTCCGCTAAGGGCTAGTCGCGCTCAGGCCTCCGGTTC
This sequence comes from Cyanobacteria bacterium M_surface_7_m2_040, assembly GCA_016882555.1. Classification (GTDB taxonomy): domain Bacteria; phylum Cyanobacteriota; class Cyanobacteriia; order PCC-6307; family Cyanobiaceae; genus RGUW01. The sequence continues at coordinate 3,027 of VGPQ01000010.1, read as the reverse complement.
GGCATCGCCGATCGGGGTCACGGTCTGCAGGCGGTCATTGAGCTGCATGGCCATGGCCTGACGGCCGATGGCCAGCACCTTGAGGGTGTCTTCGTGCATGCGCAGCTGGGCATCAGCCACCTGCATGCCGCGCACCAGCTCCTTGATGTCGTCGGGCAGGGTGTTGAGGTCGTAGCGCTTGCCCTCAAAGGTGAGCACAGGCGGCTGGTTGGGGTTGGGCATGCCGCCGAGACCGAAGGCCGGGGCGTTCACAGGGGGCTGACCGGAGGCGGAATCCAAGGGTGCAACGAATGGATGGTGTTCCCCAGTAAAGCTCAGGCCTCACTGACCAGCTGGATCAGCTGGCGCTCGCAGAGGTCGCGGTAGCGCCCACCCTGGGCCATCAGGGCAGCGTGGCTGCCTTGCTCGACGATGCGGCCAGCCTCGAGCACCACGATGCGATGGGCTGTCTGCACGGTGGCCAGTCGGTGGGCGATCACCAGCACCGTGCGACCCGCCATGGCCTGGTCGAGGCCCCGCTGCACAGCGGCCTCAGCTTCGGCATCGAGGGCGCTGGTGGCCTCATCGAGCAGCAGCACAGCGGGGTTGCCCAGCACCGCCCGGGCGATGGCCAGGCGCTGCAGCTGGCCGCCCGAGAAGTTGGCGCCGCGCTCCTCGATGCGGCTGTCGTACCCCTGGGGCAGGGCCTCGATGAACCCGGCGGCATTGGCAAGCTGGGCCGCCTGCTGGATCTGCCCGCGGCTGGCAGGGCGGCCGAAGGCGATCGCTTCAGCCACCGTGCCCGAAAACACGCTGCTCTGCTGGGGCACAAGAGCCACGGCCTGGCGCAGCTCGCGGGCCCGCAACCAGGCCAGATCCTGGCCATCGAGCAGCACTTGACCCTGCTGGGCCGTGTTGAAGCGCAGCAACAGCGAAAACAGGGTGCTCTTGCCCGCCCCGGAGGGCCCCACCAACGCCACCACCTCGCCCGGCTTGATGCTCAGATCAAGCGCCTGCAGCACGGGCTGGGCCGGGTCATAGCCGAAGCTCACGCCGCGCAGCTCGAGTGCGCCCTGCACCTGGCCCAGGGGCCGGGCATCGGGGCGATCCGGCTGCTCCACCGCCTCGTGCTCGATCTGACGCAGGCGCCGCAGCGACGCCTGCCCCTGCTGAAACTCGTTGAAGTTGGTGGTGAGGTGGCTGATCGGATCGATCAGCATCAGCAGGGCCGTCACATAGCTGCTGAACCCCTGGGCATCGAGGCCGCCGGCCTGGATGCGGGCCGCGCCGATCAGCAGCACCGCCAGGATGCCGGCCGCCTCCAGAAAGCCCACCACCGGATACTGCAGAGCCAGCAGCCGCTGGGTGCGGTAGCGGGCCTTGCGATGCAGATCGATCTCGGTTTCAAAGCGTTGCTGTAACCAGGGTTCGGCGGCAAAGGCCCGCACCAGCGGCAACCCCGTGATCGCCTCGCCGAGCAGCCCTGCCAGCTCCGACACCTGCTTCTGGCTGCGCTCGGCGGCCTGCATCACCCGGGCACCAAACACGCTCACCAGCACGGCCACCACCGGTGCCAGCACCAGGGTGGCCAGCGACAGCGGCCAATCGAGCCACATCATGTAACCGAACACCACCACCAGCTGCAGGGCGCTGGGTGTGGTGTCCTGAATCGTCTTGTAGAGCACCTCGCCGACCCGATCGGCGTCTTCGGTGAGGCGGTAGGTGAGGTCGCCGGCCGAGAGCTTTTCAAGCGCCGCAAAATCGAGCCGCTGCAAGCGGGCAAACAACTGGCGGCGCAGGTCCTGGCTGACCAGCAGCGCAGGGGCAGCCAGCAGGGTGTCCTGGCCAAACTGGGCCAGCTTCTGCACCATGAACACAGTCAGGGCCAAGCCGATCACCTGCACCACGCGCCCCAGATCGCCCGCGCCGATGGCCGGGATCAACTGGCCGGCAAGCCAGGCCAGCAGGGGCCAACAGGCCACAAACACCAGCATGCAGAACCCACCACCGACCAGCGCGCGGCGGTGGGGCATCAGCAAGGGCAGCAGTCGCCTGAAGCCTGCAGCAGAGGGTGCGAGCATCCTGGCAAGCTAAAGCCCGATGAAACTCGATCAATTCCTCAAATGGCAGGGCCTGGCAGCCACTGGAGGTGAAGCCAAGCAACGGATCCAGGCCGGCGAGGTACAGGTCAACGGCATTCCCGAAACCCGCCGCGGCCGCCAGCTGGCCACGGGGGATGCGGTCAGCATCGATGGCCAGGAGCTGCTGGTGATGCCCGTCAGGCCAGGGTCCTGAGCCCAACGACAGGTCGCAACGGTTGCTGGCTCGGGGGCTTGGCTTGCGAAGCCGCCGACAGGCGCCGATTTAGGTTTTGTTCACGATTGAGCAATGGGGTGAACCGGTGCGCAAGGCAGTGATCGCTGGCAACTGGAAGATGCACATGACCTGCGCCGAGACGCGGGTCTTTGCCGCCACCTTTCGCCCCCTGATCGCCGATCTGCCCGGTGACCGGGAGATCGTGCTGGCACCGCCCTTCACCGCCATCCCCACCCTGTGCCGGCACCTGGAGGGCGCGGGGGTTTCGATCGCCGCCCAGAACGTGCACTGGGAAGAAAAGGGCGCCTACACCGGCATGGTCTCGGCGCCGATGCTGGTGGAACACGGCGTGACCCACGCGATCGTGGGCCACAGCGAGCCGCGCAAGTACTACAGCGAGACCGATGAGCAGATCAACCTGCGCGCCCGCACCGCCCAGCGGCACGGTCTGATCCCGATCCTGTGCGTGGGCGAGAGCCTGGATCAGCGCGAGGCCAAGGAGACCGAGCGGGTGATCCACCGCCAGATCGAGCAGGGCCTCGAAGACGTGGATCCCACGCGCTTGATCGTGGCCTACGAACCGATCTGGGCGATCGGCACCGGCAAGACCTGCGCCGCCGACGAAGCCAACCGCATCTGCGGCCTCATCCGCGGCTGGGTGGGTGACCCCAGCGTCACGGTGCAATACGGCGGCTCGGTCAACACCGCCACCATCGACGACCTCAATGCCCA
>VGPQ01000009.1 GCA_016882555.1 Cyanobacteria bacterium M_surface_7_m2_040 | reverse complement strand
GTCGCGGTCGGTGTCCTTTTCGATCTTCTCGAAGCCCTGACCGGTCATCTCGGCCATCGAGCGGTTGAGCATGTCTTTGATGCGCAGGATCTCGCGCGCCTCGATCTCGATGTCGCTGGCCTGGCGCTGGCTGGTGCCGCCCAGGGGCTGGTGAATCATGATCCGGCTGTGGGGCAGGGCCAGACGTTTGCCCTTGGTGCCGGCACCCAGCAAGAAGGCACCCATCGAGGCGGCCAGGCCCACACAGATGGTGACGACGTCACTCTTGACATACTGCATCGTGTCGTAGATCGCCAGGCCCGCGGTCACCGAGCCCCCCGGCGAATTGATGTACAGGTAGATCGGCTTGGAATTGTCTTCCGAGTCGAGGTAAAGCATCTGGGCCACCAGGGCATTGGCCACGGCGTCATTGACCTCGGAGCCCAGAAACAGGATGCGCTCGACACCCAGGCGCGTGTAGATGTCGACCCAGCGCTCGTACTGGCTGCCGGGCAGGCGGTAGGGAACGCTGGGGGTGCCGATGGGCATGGTTCAGAAGTGTGGGAAACAGAGAAGAGAGCGTTCGCAGCGGAGCCGATCAGGTCGAATCAGACGCCGTCAGCGGCCCCGGACCAGGCCTGAGCACAGGGCTCAACCGATGCCTGCGGGGCTGCGGTCGGTGGCCACCGCGGCGGCGGCGGCGGCGCCGCCGGGCAGATCCTTCTGGCTGCTGAGCACCCGATCGATCAGGCCGTACTCCCTGGCTTCTTCAGCCGTGAAATAGGTCATGCGATCGGAATCGCGGGCCAGCTGCTCAACGCTCTTGCCGGTGTTGGCCGAGAGCATCTCGAGCATGGTGTGCTTGTTGTGCAGCACCTCTTTGGCCCGGATCTGGATGTCGGTGGCCTGGCCGCGGGCACCGCTGCGGGGCTGGTGCAGCACGATCGAGGCGTGGGGCAGGGCGGCGCGGTGTCCCTTGGTGCCGGCGCTGAGGATCATCGCGGCCGTGCCCATGGCCTGGCCGATGCAGATGGTGTGCACCGGCGGCTTCACGTAGCGGATCGTGTCGGCGATCGCAAAGGCCTCGGTCTCGAAGCCGATCGCATCTCCCGAGTACCAGCTGGTGCCGGTGGAGTTGATGTAGAAGAAAATCGGCTTGTCCGCATTGTCGAATTCCAGATACAGCAGCTGGGCGATGATCAGCTCGGTGACATCAATGCCCATCTGGCGCTTGGCATCGTCGTCGCTGAACAGCGGCAGGCCCAGGTACACGATCCGCTCCTTGAGCAGCAGGCTCGGCAGGTCGGGCGGCGGGGTGCGCATCACCGCTGAATCGCCGTAGTAGGGGGCGGACACCGTCATCGGCGAAGCAGCTGGGGCAGAAAGCTAGAGCCTAGCGAGGGTTTGCCGCGTCCGGATTGGGGCCTGCGGACGGTTTGGCGCTGCGGCGCCGGCGGCTTTCAGCTTTGGCAGCAGGCTTGGGATCGGCTGTGGCCGCAGACTTCAGATCAGGCTTGGGGTCGGACCTGGCGTCAGTTGCGGCCTTGGTCTCCTCGGTTGGGGCCACGCCATCGAGGCGAGCAAACACGATGCGACCCGTCGGGTTCTGCAGGGCGCCGGTGATGATCACCGGCAGGCGTTGGCCGATGCGGCCCCGGGCCCCCTCGACCACCACCATGGTGCCGTCGTCGAGGTAGCCCACGCCCTGGTCGGCCTCCTTGCCGTCGCGGGCGATCTTGAGCTGCAGCTCGTCGCCGGGCTGCACCTCGGGGCGCAGGGCGATCACCAGCTCACTGAGGTTCATCACCTTGAGCTCCTGCAGCTGGGCCACCTGGGCCAGGTTGTAGTCGGCGGTGAGCAGGGTGCCGCCGGTATCAGCCGCCAGCTTCTGCAACTTGTCGTCGACCCCCTTGCCCTCGTAGCGGGTGCTGTTGACGACGATGCGGCGGCCGTAGGTCTCGCGCAGCTCGGTGAGCAGCTTGAGCCCACGGCGCCCCTTGGCCCGCTTGTCGCCGTTGGCCGAATCGGCCAGGGCCTGCAGCTCATCGATGACGCACTGGGCGACGATCACCTGGCCCTCCAGCAGACCCGAATCCAGCAGGCCGCGGATGCGGCCATCAATGATCACACTGGTGTCGAGGATCTTGGCGCTGGCCGGCAGCAGCACCCCCTCAGCCACCAGCAACGCCTCAGTGTTGGCCGGGTTGAACAGGCGCAGCAGGGTGCGGCCGTGCACCTCGGCCAGGTTGTAGCCCAGCACCCCGAAGAACACATTGCTGAGCACCGCAGCCAGCGGCTTGACGAAGATGATCTCCCAGGGCAGCGGCAGCAGCAGGATCGGGGCCAGCAACAGGTTGGCCACCAACAGGCCCAGGATCAGGCCCACGGCCCGACTGATCAGCAGATCGGTGGGCATGCTGCGCACCTGGGCCATCAGGCTGCGGCGCAGCTGCCGGAACAGCAGGCCGGCGGTCAAGCCAAAGCCGGACCCCACCAGCGCCAGCACCGTGCGCAACCGTTCGGGATCTTCCACCTGCAGCAGCAGCTGCTCCGGCAGCAGATCCACCCCCAGCCAGCCAGCCGCGGCCCCGGAGATCACAAACAGGATCAGGATGAGGGAATCGACCATGCCCGCTGCGGGAGGCCACGCTGCCTCTCCTGGGGGGCAGCTTGCCTGATTCCAGCCCCGTTGGCCTGCCTGGGTAACCGACCACAACCCTGATTGCCCGCACCGGTGTGATGTTTCCGCCACGCAGCGCCTACCTGCACATCCCCTTCTGCCACCGGCGCTGCTTCTACTGCGACTTCGCCGTGGTGCCCCTGGGGGACCGGGCCGGTAGCGGCAGCGGGCAGCCCGGCGCCGCCTCGATCGCCCGGTATCTGACCCTGCTGCGGCGCGAGATCGCCGCCAGCCCGCCGGGGCCGCCGCTGAGCACGGTGTATCTGGGAGGGGGCACGCCCTCGCTGCTGAGCCCAGCGCAGGTGGGCGGTCTGCTGGAGAGCCTGGCGGCCCGCTACGGGCTGGCGTCGGGGGCTGAGATCAGCCTGGAGCTGGATCCGGCCAGCTTTGACCAGCAGCGGCTGGCGGGCTATCTGGCAGCGGGCATCAACCGGGTGAGCCTGGGGGGGCAGAGCTTCGATGACGCGGTGCTGAGCAGCCTGGGGCGCCGGCATCGCCGCAGCGATCTGCTCGCAGCGATTGCCTGGCTGCGGGCGGCGCAGCAGCGCGGGCGGCTGGCGAGCTGGAGTCTGGATCTGATCGAGGCCCTGCCGGCGTGTGAGGGCCACAGCGAGGCGCCGGACTTGGCCCACTGGCGCCACCAGCTGCAGCAGGCGATCGCCAGCGGCGCTCCCCACCTCTCGATCTACGGGCTCAGCGTGGAACCCGGCACCGTGTTCGGAAAACGGGCCGAACGCCACGCACTGATCCTGCCCAGCGACGATCTGGCGGCCGATCAACATGAGCTCACCAGCCAGCAGCTGGCGGCGGCGGGCTACGGCCGCTACGAAATCTCCAACCACGCCCAGCCGGGGCATGCCTCCCGCCACAACAGGGCCTACTGGAGCGGCGCCAACTGGTGGGCCTTCGGCCTGGGGGCCACCAGCGCCACGGGCGGCCAGCGGCTGGCCCGGCCGCGCACACGCGACGCCTACACCAGCTGGGTGGAGGCGCTGGAGCAGCGGCCAGAGCGCAGACTGTCAGTGCCCAGCCGCAGCTGCGCGGATCAGGCGGAAGCAACCCGTCTCCCTCTTGATGAACGGCTGTTGGTAGGGCTGAGGCGGCGCGAAGGCGTGGCCATGGAGACGCTGCTGCGCCAGGCCGGTCTGGGCCGCACGCACCAGCAGGACCTGCAGGCCCTGCTGGAGCCGGAGCGTCAGCAGGGCCTGCTGCTGATCGAAGGTCCGCGCTGGCGTCTCAGCGCGCCGGCCGGCCTGGCCCTCAGCAATGCGGTGCTGGTGAAGCTGCTGAGCTGGTGGGAGCGCGTTGGGCCGCCACCCACTGGCGCAGGGCCGGCAGGGCCTGCTGGCGCAGGTTGACCAGGGGCTGGGCAAAGGGCGGCTGCCGGCTCGTCAGGCCGAGGAGATCGGCCGTGACCAACACCTGCCCATCGCAGGCCGTCCCGGCCCCGATACCGATCACAGGGATCGCCAGCAGCTGCTGCAGCCGCTGGGCCAGCTCAGCAGGCACGTGCTCGAGCACCAGGGCAAAACAGCCGGCGCTCTGCAGGGCTTCGGCCTGGTGCACGAGGCGATCCTGGGCCACCGGGTCGGTGGCCTGGCGCCGGAAGCCGAGCTGATGCACCGACTGGGGCGTCAGCCCCAGGTGCCCCATCACCGGAATGCCGCTGCGCACGAGGCGATCGATCACCGCCAGGGTTTCGGGCTCGGCCCCCTCCAGCTTCACCGCCGCCGCCGGGGACTCTTTCAGCACCCGCCCGGCCGCCGCCACCGCCTCATCGCTGCTGCACTGGTAGCTCAGGAAGGGCAGATCAAGGATCAGCAAGGGCTGCGCCACAGGATCCGTGATCACCGAAGCCACACCGCGACCAACCGCACGGCAGTGGTGCAGCATCTCGTCGAGGCTCACCGGCAGGGTGGTGGCATGGCCCAGGGCCACCATCGCCAGAGAATCGCCGACCAGGACGGCATCAACGCCGGCCTCGGCGACCCAGGCGCCGCTGAGGGCATCCCAGGCGGTGAGCAGGGCCAGCGGAGCCCCTTCCTGTTTGCGGCTCAACCAGTCGCCAGGTCGCAGCATCGGTTCACGTGCAAGACCAAGACCCTTGCTAGCATCATCGAGACTCGGACCCACGCGGCCCAGACGCCCAAACCTGGTCAGGACCGGAAGGGAGCAGCCACACGGGATGCTCAGAGCAGGCGTGGATTCCGGGTCACCCCATTGGCAAACTATCTGCCCTGAGCCGATCGTTTCTCACCTGATCGTTTCTGACCAGATCGTTTCCGAGCTGATCAGTTGGGATCGAATCAGCGGTGGTCAGTTCTGATCTGAAGCCTTGGCCTGGCGATTGAGCAGGAAGGGCGGAATCTTGGCTCCGCGTTCCTGAGGCTCGGTCATGAAGGCACTGCCGGCCGCAAAGGCAGGCCGCTCGGCGCGGTAGGGGGTTCCGCTTTCAAAGCCCGTTGCAATCACGGTGACGTGGATCTCGCCCTCCAGGCGCTCATCCACCACTGCCCCCACGATGATGTTGGCCTCGGGGTCCACCACGTCGTAGATGACCTCCGAAGCGGTGGTCATGTCTTCGAGGGTCATGTCCTTGCCGCCGCTGATGTTGATCACACAGCCCTTGGCCCCATCGATGCGGGCCGATTCCAGCAGCGGGCTGGTCATGGCGGCCTGGGCCGCCTCGCTGGCCCGGGAACGGCCCGAACCGACACCGATCCCCAACAGGGCGGTGCCGGCATCGGCCATCACCGAGCGCACATCGGCGAAGTCAACATTGACCAGACCGGGCTTGGTGATGATGTCGCTGATGCCCTTGACGCCCATGCGCAGCACATCGTCGGCGGCGCGGAAGGCATCGTTGAGGGGAGCGCCCGCGATGGCGTCGCGCAGGCGGTCGTTGGGAATCACGATCAGGGTGTCGACATGCTCGGCCAGGCGGGCGATGCCCTCCTCGGCCTGACGCATGCGCTTGCGGCCCTCGAAGCCGAAGGGCTTGGTGACGATGCCCACGGTGAGCGCCCCCACCTCCTTGGCCACCTCGGCCAGGATTGGGGCGGCACCGGTGCCGGTGCCACCGCCCATGCCGGCGGCGATGAACACCAGATCGGCGCCCTGCAACGACTGCTGCAGCTCGGCCCGGGATTCTTCAGCGGCCTTCTGGCCGATCACCGGATTGCCGCCGGCACCAAGGCCGCGGGTGAGCTTCTGGCCCAGCTGAATGCGCTGCTGGGCGGCCGACTGCAACAGGGCCTGGGCATCGGTGTTGAGCACGCGATACCCCAGGCCCTGGAGCTCGGCCGTGATCATGCGATTGACCGCATTGCTGCCGCCGCCGCCAACGCCGATCACCTCGATCCGGGCCGACTGGCTGGGGACAATGCCCGCTGGGCTGGTGCCGGCTTGCGTCATTGGGGCCTCAAGGCCGTTGCTGATGGGCTGCATTATGTCGTTCAAAGTCGCGCTCGGCTTTCGGCAATGACACACCTTTGCGCGTTTGGCCCGCAGGCGCAATGGCCTGTGTTCAAGGTCTGTTGGAATCGGGCGCAGCAGGCTTCACCGCACCCGGAAGGCTGACCTCGGGCTGGTCGGGATCGCCGAGATCGATGGCCTGCAAAGGCCGTCCCTTGAGCTGTTGGGGCAAGGTGCGCAGCAGATGTTCGAGCACATCGATGCGCCGGCCGAGGCGTTCGTCCAGCGGACCGAAGCGCACCGCGCCGAGGCTGGCGGTCTCGAGCCAGAGGCTGCCATCGGGCTCAAAACGGATCCCTTCGAGCGCCGGTCCCAGTTGGCTGCGCCGGCTCAGCACCAGGGCCAAAGCAGGCCTGTACTGGCTCTGCCAACCCTGCACCTGCAGCCCGAGGTCAGCATCGCTGTGGGCACCGGATTGCTGCCTGGCGGTCATCCAGTTGCCGCGATGGTCGACAAAGCCCGCTTCCGCCCCCTGGGGGCCGCGCCGCTGGGCCCGGGCGACCGCGCGGCGATCGACCAACTGCACCCGCAACCGCGGCGGCGCCATCAACCGTTGCACCTGCACCTGGTCCACGGGCAGGGCCGTGGAGAGGTCGGCGGCGATGCGGGCGGGCTGAAGCGTCAGCAGCGGCAAAGGGAAGCGAAGACCTGCCGCCTGAATCACCTGCTCACGCCGCACCTGCCGGCTGCCGATCACGTCGACCTGGTCGGGGCTGCTGAGCACCCAACCCTGGCGCAACAGGACATAGCCCAGGCCCGCGGCCGTGGCGGTGAACACCACAAACCGCCAGAGTTGCCGCAGCCGTTCGCGACGGCGCTGCTGCCGCAGAGCCGTGCGCCGTTCGGACTGACTCACAGCTCGCAGCGGGAGCGGGCCATCAGCTCGTCGATCCAGCGTCGGGCCCGATCGGCATCGGCAAAGGGAATGTCTTTGTGTTCGCCGCCACCCACCAGCCGCAGGCGGCAGGCCCCCTGGCTCTCCTCGGTGAGCGGGGCTTCACCGGAACGCAGCGACAGCAACTCCACCAGTTCGAGCTGCTTGATGACAAACGAATCGATGACCTTGAGCTTTCCGGCCTCAAAGGCGCTCCAGGTGAGCACGCCATCGACCAGCCGAGCCGCACCGGTGGCATCCAGCTTGGCCAGTTCAGCGCCCTCGGCCCATTCGCGAAACAGGCGCTGTCGGCGCCGCTCCAACCACCCCAGGGCGGTGAGCAGCACGAACACCAGCAGCAGTGGCAGCCAGAGCAATCCGTGGTTCATGGCAGATCAAGCTGCAGCCAGGCTCGCGTGCCATTCTCTCGCCCCCAGCAGCAATTCGTGCAGGAGCGTTTCAAGATCGACGCCTGACGCCGCCCAGAGCATCGGAAACATGCTCAGGCTGGTGAACCCGGGCAGGGTGTTGATCTCATTGAGCCAAAGCGCACCACTGGCTTCGTTGTAAAAGAAATCGACCCGTGCCAGCCCCGTGGCCCCGACGGCGCGGGCCGCCTCGATCGCCATGCGGCGCGCCTGCCCGCTGACGGCCTCGGGGACCACGGCAGGGATCACCGTGTGGCTTTTGCCCTCGCTGTACTTGGTGTCGTAGTCGTACCAGTCGGCGTCAAAGCAGATCTCGCCCAGCACCGAGGCGCTCAGGGGCCGGGCACCGCCCCCCTTGACGGCGCATTCGAGTTCGCGGGCCTGCACCCCCTGCTCGACCACCACCCGTGGGTCCAGGTCGGCCGCCAGCTGCAGGCCGGCGAGCAATTCCCCGCGGTTGGTGGCCTTGCTGATCCCCACCGAGGAGCCGAGATTGGCGGGTTTGATGAAACAGGGGTAACCCAGTTGCTGCTCCAGGCGGTTCAGCAGGGTGTCCTGGGCAGCGGGCTCCCCCAGCTCGGCGGCATCGACGGCCGCATAGGCCACCTGGGGCAGACCCGCCGCCGCAAAGGCCGCTTTCATCGCCAACTTGTCCATGCCCACCGCCGAACCCAGCACACCTGAGCCCACAAACGGCCTGCGCATCAGCGTGAACAGGCCCTGGATGGTGCCGTCTTCCCCGTTGGGGCCATGCAGAACCGGAAACCACACATCGACCGCAAGAGCACCCGCAGGAAAGCCGGCGAAACCACCGGCGCTGAGCAGATCGGCGGCGACTCCGCCAGGGCGTTGATCGGCATCACGGCACGCCGCATCGAGCTGGGCCTCACTCGCGGGCGTGCCCTGCTGCAGCACCTGTTCGGCCAGCTGCGGGCCCCACCAGCGTCCCTGCCGGTCGATGTAGAACGCCGCCAGGCTGTAGCGGTGGGCATTAGCACCGCTGCGCAGACCGGCAGCCACGGTGGCCGCCGAACGAACCGACACCGGGTGTTCCCCCGAATCGCCGCCAAAAATCAGGCCGACACGGATCGGCGAAGGGCTCTCGGGCAGGCTCATCGGCGACGGCAAGCGGGCGCAGCAGCGACCGACACAGGGGTCAGGCCAGTGTGCCGCTCAATGAGAACGCGCGCACCTGCTCGATGCGGGCAGCGACCAGATCGCCGGGCTGCCACATGCCTCCTTCAGGCCGGGCCGCCGGGACAAACGTGAGCCGGTTGGTGCGGGTGCGGCCCATCACCTGATCGGGATCCTTGGGATTGGGGCCCTCCACCAGGATCTCCTCGATGCGACCGGCATAGCGGGCGCTGCGCTGCTTGGCCTTGGCCTCCACCAGGGCATTGAGCTCCCGCAGGCGCTCAACCTTGACCGCCTCGCTGAGCTGATTGGGCCAGTCGGCCGCCGGGGTGCCCGGGCGCGGCGAATAGGCGGCGGTGTTGACCTGGTCAAAGCCGATCTCCTCGATCAGATCGAGGGTGCGGCGGTACTGGGCATCGGTCTCACCTGGAAAGGCCACGATCACATCGGCGCTGATGGCCGCATCGGGCATGCGCTCGCGGATGCGCTCGATGATGCGGCGGTAGCGGTCGATGGTGTAGCCGCGCGCCATCGCCCGCAGCACCGCGTCATCGCCGCTCTGGAAGGGGATGTGAAAGTGCTCGCAGACCTTGGGCAGATCGGCACAGGCGTCGATCAGCCGCTCGGTGAAATAGCGCGGGTGGCTGGTGGCAAAGCGGATGCGCTCGATGCCCTTGACGTCGTGCACAAAACGCAGCAAATCGGTGAGGGTGTGCTGGCGCCGCCCCTCGGGGGTGATACCGGGCAGATCGCGCCCATAGGCGTCGATGTTCTGGCCGAGCAGCGTGATCTCCTTGAACCCCTGGGCCGCCAGACCCTCGATCTCGAGCCTGATCGCCTCAGGCAGGCGCGACTGCTCACGGCCGCGCACCGAGGGCACCACGCAGTAGGTGCAGCGCTCGTTGCAGCCGTAGATCACATTCACCCAGCCGCACACCGCGCTGTCGCGGCGGGCGGTGGTGATGTCTTCGAGGATGTGGTGTTCATCGGTGGCCACCACCTGTTGGCCCTGCTCCACCTGGGCGAGCAGGGTGTCGAGCCGGTTGGCATGCTGGGGGCCCATCACCAGATCGAGCTCGGGCACGCGCCGCAGCAGCGATTCGCCCTCCTGTTGGGCCACACAACCGGCCACCACCAGGGTGAGGTTGGGGTTGGTGCGTTTGCGCTGGGCCTGCCGGCCCAGGTAGCTGTAGACCTTCTGCTCGGCGTTGTCGCGGATCGTGCAGGTGTTGTAGAGCACCAGATCAGCCTCCAGCTCGGCCGGCGCCTCGCGGTAGCCCATCGCCTCGAGGATTCCGGCCATGCGCTCGGAATCGGCCTTGTTCATCTGGCAGCCGAAGGTGGTGATCCAGTAGCTGCCCCGCTGCGCTGAGCGCTGGCTGGGCGCCGCCGTGGCGGCGGCGGTAAGCGGTGTCGCCGTCATCGGTCCAGTCTCCCGCATCGGCTGGGCGCCAGGTGGCGATGGCCAGCGGCAGCAGCACTCGCCAGAGTGGATCGGCACGCCGACGCCACTCCGCCTGCCGTGAAGCTCAACCTGCATCGCCTGCCGCTCACCAAGGCGGTGCCGCTGGCGATCAGCCGGGGCAGCAGCAGCGGCGTGCACCACCTGGTGCTCGAGCTCAGCCACGGCGGCATCACGGGCCTTGGCGAAACAGGCGGTTTCGACACCGGCCATCGTCGTTACAGCACCGAAGCCATCGCCGCAGAGCTACAGCAGCTGGCACCGCAGCTGGAGGGGCTCGACAGCGCCGACGTCCTGCTGCGGGAGGCCGGGCTGGTCGGCATTGGGCCCGGGGGCGATGGGCTGCCGGCCGCCGGGGTCGAGGCCGGAGGGCTTGTGGTTCTGCAGACGCTGAGTCCTGCGGCGCGCTGCGGTCTTGATCTGGCGCTGCACGACTGGTGGGGCAAGCGCAGGGGACAGCCCTTGCACAGGCTCTGGGGCCTGGATCCAGGTGCATGCACCGCCACCAGCGTCACCCTTGGGCTCGGATCGGTCGCGGCTGTGGTGGCGCGGCTTGAGCGCTGGTGGCTGCAGCTTCCAGCCACCCGCATCAAGCTCAAGCTGGGCAGCCCTGATGGTGTGGACCACGACCGCAGCCTGGTGTTGGCGGTGCGCCAACGGCTGCAGGCCCGCCTGCAGGAGAGCGGCATCGCCCATGAGTTGCAGGTGGATGCCAACGGCGGCTGGGATCTGGCCACGGCCTGCGCGATGGCCCCCTGGCTGGCGCAGCAGGGGGTGGTCCTGCTGGAGCAGCCCCTGCCACCCCTGGCCGATCGCGAAGCCGATACGGCGGCTTTTGCCGCGCTCAAACCCCACTGCCCCCTGCCGCTGGTGGCCGATGAGAGCTGCTGGAACCGCAGCGATCTCGAGCGCCTGGCGCCCCATGTCGATGGCATCAACATCAAGCTGCTCAAATGCGGCGGGCTGGGGGAAGCCCTGCCAATGGCACACCGCGCCCGGGAGCTCGGTCTGCGGGTGATGCTGGGGTGCTACGGCGATGGCAGCCTGCTCAATGGAGCCGCCGCCCAGCTGCTGCCGCTGGTGCACTGGCCCGATCTCGACAGCCATCTGAACCTGGTCGACGACCCCTTCACTGGCCTGGAGCGCAGCGGCGATGTGCTGCGTCCATCGAGCGCTCCCGGCCTGGGCATCGCCTGGGGCGGAGCGCCGCCCACCACAACAGCGGCAACGGTTGGTTCCAACTGACGGCATTCATTGCCAGGCTGCAGGCACGAGCTGATGCCATGGGCCGCGCTGCGCCGATCACTGCCGAGCAACCTCTGGTGTTGCTGCTGCACGGCGGCAGCGACAACCTGAGCGGCAAAACCGGCCTGGCGATGCTGCGCTACAGCCGCAACCCGATCGTGGCGGTGGTGGATCCCCAGCAGGCCGGACGCACGCTGCAGGCGATCTGCGGGCTCCCGCATCCGGCACCGGTGGTGGCGAGCCTCACCGCGGCACTCGCGTTTGGGCCTGCCGTGGCGGTGATCGGCCTGGCCCCTTCAGGGGGCGTGCTGCCCGACGCGGTGCGACGGGACGTGGCCGCGGCCCTGGCGGCCGGCCTCAGCGTGGCCAACGGCCTGCACAGCCAACTGGGTGCCGATCCCGAGCTGGCGGCCCTGGTGCAACCCGGCCGCTGGATCTGGGATCTGCGGCAGGAACCAGCGGGGCTGCAGGTGGCCGCCGCCCGGGCGGCGGCGTTGCCCTGTCGGCGGCTGCTGGCGGTGGGATCCGACATGGCCGTGGGCAAGATGAGCGCCTGCCTCGAACTGCAGGCCGAGGCGCTGCGTCGCGGCCTCGATGCCCGCTTCGTGGGCACCGGCCAGGCCGGCATTCTGATCAGCGGCGCTGGCGTGGCCCTCGATGCGGTGCGGGTCGATTACGCCGCCGGGGCCGTTGAAGCAGCGGTGCTGGAAGCGGCCACCACCACGGCGCCAGGGCGGAGGGAACTGACGGCTGCAAGCTGGATCCTGGTGGAGGGCCAGGGCTCGCTGGCCCACCCCGGCTCCACCGCCACCCTGCCGCTGATCCGGGGCAGCCAGCCCACCGATCTGCTGCTGGTGCACCGGGCCGGCCAACGGCACCTCAAGGGCATGGATGACCTGCCCACCCCTCCGCTGCCGCAGCTGATCGCTGCCGTTGAGGCGCTGGCGGCACTGGCCCGACCCGTGACAGACCCCCGAGCAGCGCCCAGGGTGCGGGCCATCGCCCTCAACACAGCCCTGCTGGATGACGCCGCTGCTGCCCGCGCCCTCGCCGACACCGCCGCGGCCACCGCCCTGCCAACGCACGATCCCGTGCGCCAGGGGGCCGGCCCGCTGCTCGAGGCCCTGCTGAACGGAAGCCCAGCACAGTCTCACAAAAAA
>VGPQ01000008.1 GCA_016882555.1 Cyanobacteria bacterium M_surface_7_m2_040 | reverse complement strand
GGTGCTGCACGGTCTGCTCAACCCCGAGAAGGGCTTGCCCTTCACCGGATCGCTGATGATCGTGGCGGTGATGGCCAGCGCCGGGCTGCCGGGGATGGCGGGCTTCATTTCGGAATTTCTGGTGTTTCGCGGCAGCATTAGTGTTTTCCCCCTCGCCACGCTGCTGTCGATGGTGGGTTCCGGCCTGACTGCTGTCTATTTCCTGTTGCTGGTCAACCGGGTGTTCTTCGGGCGCCTGGCGATCACGCCCCCCACGGGCGATGCCGCCGTCGATGGCAAGCTCGACGTACGCCTGGCGCCGGTGGCCCCCCGCGAAACCCTGCCAGCCATCGGCCTGGCGGCGGCTGTGGTGATCCTGGGTCTGCTGCCGGTGACCCTGGGCCACCTCAGCGAGAGCGCGACCACGGCCATGGCCGTGAGCCAGGAGATGGCTGTGCTCCACCCCATGACCGCCACCCTCACCCCGGGAGTGCGCTGAGATGCCGGTCATCTCTGCCGATCTGGTGCATGCCGACCCCTCCCTGGGCGTCGAGGCCGTGCAGCAGCGGCTGCTCAGTGGCCAGACGCTGCTGAGCGACACCGCCGACCATCTGCTCGAGGTGGTTGCCGTGCTGGAGAGCTACGGCGAGGTGCTCGATGCTTACAGCATCAACCTCATCTACCAGGCCGAGCAGCAGTTTCTCAATCCGTTCCCGATCTTCAAGTTCCTCGATGGTGACCTGAACCCCGCCAAGATCTGGCGCCATCTCAACCACGACCGCATCAATTTCGAGTACGCCGAGTACTGCCAGAAGGCGATGTTCTGGCATGCCACCGGTGGCATGGACGCCTACCTGGATTCGCCCGAGTTTGCTGCCAACTGCCGCGCCATCATCAACGCCAAGCGCCGCCACGATCCGCTGCTGGCCGTTCTGGCGCCCCTGTTTCCCGGTTTTCTGCCGGAGCTGATCCGCTCGGCAGCCACCACCCATGCCCTGGGTCAGTTCTGGCGGGTGATGAGCGACCTGTTCCTGGACCTTGCCGCTGCCGAACGCGACGGCCGGGTGCGCAGCATCCCCCAGGTGGTCGACTTCATCAAGGATGGCCTGGTGGCGGCGGCGGCCAACCCGATTCACTACGGCGTCAGCATCGGCGCAGAGCACTATTGGGTGCTGCCGCCCGAGGCGGGACTCACCTTCCTGGTGGATGTGGCGGTGCCCTATGTGGAAGCGGTGTTTCTACGCGGGATGCCGTTTCTGGGCACGGTGAGCTTCAACGCCCAGGCCCAGCAGATCTCCCCCGATCTGGCCCAGTTTGCCTATGGGGCGCTGTATGCCGACCCGCTGCCCACCATGGGCGCCGGCATCCCCCCCAGCCTGCTGATGCAGGACATGTACCGCCATCTGCCGCAGTCTTTGCACGACTGGTACCGCGAGCGCACCCGTGGCGAGGGCGACGTGCGCGTGAAGATCTGCAAGAGCTTCCAGAAGGCGATGTTCTGCGTCACCAACGCCGCCATCAATGGCACCATGCCCCACGCCCTGGATACGGCCGATCCCCAGCAGCAGCAAGCCAATGCCGCCTATGCCCTGGCCTGGGCCACGCGCCTGGCGGCAGGCCGCACCGACTGTCTGTCGGCCTAGCAGGGGTCAGGCGTAGGTTGTGGACATGGATCAGCCCTGGACACCACGGCCGAAACCTGAGCAGCCTGATCGGCTCGAGCGGCGCATCGAATTCGCCGATTACCAGGCCACCCGCGACTTTCTCGAGCGGCTCAACGGCCTGTTTGAAGCCCGGCAGCGGTTTGCCGATCTCAGTTTTGGTCGCACCTACGTGAACATCACCGTGCGGCCCGATGGCGATGAGGCGGTGGTCGGGCCTGACGAGCAGGCCCTGGCTGACGCCATCGATGCGTTGTTGACGCGCTGAAGACACAAAATGACCAACCCCCTGCCGTCGGAATCAGCAGCTGAGCTCGATGCCGATGGCGGGTCATCCATCGACCTGACCCAGGCCTATGACGCCGCCGGCATCCAGGCGGTGCTCGACCAGCTCGATGACGAGTTGATCGGGCTGCAACCGGTCAAGGCACGTCTGCGTGAGATCGCGGCCCTGCTGGTGGTCGACAAGGCCCGGGCCTCCCTGGGGTTGCAGACCACGCCGCCCAGCCTGCACATGTCGTTCACGGGGCCGCCCGGCACGGGCAAGACCACCGTGGCCGAGCGCATGAGCATGATTCTGCACAAGCTCGGCTATGTGCGCAAAGGCCATGTGGTCACCGCCACGCGCGATGACCTGGTGGGGCAATACATCGGTCATACCGCCCCCAAGACCCGCGAGATCCTCAAAAAGGCGATGGGCGGTGTGCTGTTCATCGATGAGGCCTATTACCTCTACCGCCCCGAAAACGAACGCGACTACGGCGCCGAGGCGATCGAGATCTTGCTGCAGGTGATGGAGAACAACCGCGACGATCTGGTGGTGATCTTTGCCGGCTACAAGGAGCGGATGGATGTCTTCTATCAATCCAACCCTGGCCTGTCGTCGCGGGTGGCAAACCACATCGACTTCCCCGACTACAGTGCCGATGAGCTGCTGGCGATTGCCCGCTTGATTCTGGCGGCTGAGCACTACCGCTTCAGCGAGGAGGCCACCGCGGCCTTTGGCGAATACATTCGCCGCCGCATGCAGCTGCCGTTCTTTGCCAATGCCCGCTCGATCCGCAACGCCATCGACCGGGCCCGCATGCGTCAGGCTGGTCGTCTGTTCAAGACCATGGGCACGGCGCTGCGCAAGCGTGACCTGATCACGATCGAAGCCGTCGACATCACCGCCAGCCGCGTGTTTGCCGGTGAAGTGGAAGGACTGGATCCGGCTCGACCACTCACCTGAGTCTGCGATCGGGCATCAGCGTCTGTTCTGGCCACAATGTTCATTCAGTGGCGCCAGAGCCTCAGCGTTTCTTGCGCGAATCAATCTGCAAGAGATCGCGCACCTGCTGCACCTGCCGTGCCAGGGCCGGGTCGCTGTTGAGCTTCTTGTCGACCTGCTCGACGGCGTACATCACCGTGGAGTGATCCTTGCCGCCGAACACCTCGCCAATGCGCGGGAGCGACAGATCGGTGCTTTGCCGCATCAGGTACATGCCCACCTGCCGGGCCTGGGAGACGTTGCGCTTGCGGCTGGCGCTGCGCATCTCGTCGCGGCTGACGCCGAACACTTCGGCCACCTTCTCGACCACCTGCTCGGGCGTGACCTCCACATCGGCGCCCCCGGGATCGAGCATCGGCGCCACCGATTCCACCGTCATCGGCAGGCCGGTGATCGAAGCGAAGGCGACGGCGCGGGTGAGGGCGCCCTCCAGCTCGCGGATGTTGGAGGTGAAGCGGCCGGCGATGAACTGAATCAGCTCCCGCGGCAGGCTCATCGCCTCCTGCTCGGCTTTTTTGTGCAGGATCGCCATGCGGGTCTCCAGATCGGGGGCCTGGATGTCGGCGATCAGCCCCATCGAAAAGCGCGAGATCAGGCGCTCCTGCAGTCGTGGGATCTGGCTGGGGGGCCGGTCGCTGGCAATCACGATCTGGCGGCCGGCTTCGTGCAGGGCGTTGAAGGTGTGGAAGAACTCCTCCTGGGTGTACTCCTTGCCTTCGATGAACTGGATGTCGTCGACCAGGATCAGATCGGCGGCGCGGTAGCGGTTGCGAAAAGCCTGCATGCCGTCCTTGCGGATGGCCTGGATCAGGTCATTGGTGAAGGTTTCGGTGCTCACATAAAAGACCCTGGCCGCCGGGTCGATCTCGAGCCGGTACTGGCCGATGGCCTGCATCAGATGGGTCTTGCCCAGGCCCACGCCGCCGCACAGAAACAGCGGGTTGAACTCGCGCCCGGGCGCTTCAGCCACCGCCAGGGCCGCCGCGTGGGCCATGCGGCTGTTGGGTCCCACCACGAAGCGATCAAACACGTAGCGGCCATTCAGCCCGTTGCCGCTCTGGGCCTGGGGGCTGCTGGCTGCTGCGCTGGCCTGTGCCGCCGGCTGGGGTGGGAGCGTCGACGGTGCTGCCGCCCCCGCCAGACCCGACGCTGCTGGGGTGCTGCCATCGGGCATCCCCTTGGCGCTGTGCACGCT
Organism: Cyanobacteria bacterium M_surface_7_m2_040; assembly: GCA_016882555.1. GTDB lineage: Bacteria > Cyanobacteriota > Cyanobacteriia > PCC-6307 > Cyanobiaceae > RGUW01. The sequence continues at coordinate 8,470 of VGPQ01000008.1, read as the reverse complement.
CACCTCGACCGGCTGGCCGGCGATGCTGCTGGCGGCAGCCGTGATCGCACTCAGGTAGTTCTTGCGCAGCCAGCCGCAGGCGAAACTGTTGGGAGCCTCCAGCTCCAAGCACCCATTGGCAAACGCGATGCAGCGGGCCGGCCGGATCCAGGTCTCAAACGTCGGTTTGCTCAGGCTTGCCTGAAGATCCTGCTGAATCTGGTGCCACAGCTGCTCCCCCTGCTGCACCGACAACCACAATCACGACTCGCGACTATACGCAGATCAACCCGGTGGAACCGTTGCCCATGACACGCATTGCATCACTGTCCCTGAGCCTCGCTGCCGCCTTCGGGGCTGGCCTGCTGAGCGGCTGCGACGGGCGTCTGCCGGGGTTGCCTGGCGGCGGCTGGCGGCAGGAACCGGCACGCATCACCGATGCCGCGCCCACGGCACCGTTGCAACCCGGTAGCAATGTGATCGTTGACGCGGTGCGCCGCGTCGGACCGGCCGTGGTGCGGATCGACACCGTCAAGCGCACGATCAATCCGCTCGGCGGTTTGTTTGGTCAGGGCCCGTCGATCCAGCAGCAGCAGGGCCAGGGGTCGGGCTTCATCACCCGCTCCGATGGCGTGATTCTCACCAATGCCCATGTGGTGGAAGGCGCCAACGAGGTGAGTGTGACCCTGCCCGATGGCCGCACCTTTGGCGGCAAGGTGCTCGGCAGCGATCCCCTCACCGATGTGGCCGTGGTCAAGGTGGTGGCCAGCCGCCTGCCGGTGGCACCCCTGGGCGATTCCAGCAAGTTGCGCCCCGGGGAATGGGCGATCGCCATCGGCAACCCCCTCGGCCTGGACAACACCGTCACGGCCGGCATCATCAGCGCCATCCAGCGCACCAATGCCCTCGGTGAGGGGCAGCGGGTGCCCTACATCCAGACCGATGCCGCCGTGAATCCCGGCAACAGTGGCGGCCCCCTGATCAACGACCGCGGCCAGGTGGTCGGCATCAACACCGCGATTCGCCAGGCCCCAGGGGCAGGCTTGAGTTTCGCGGTGCCGATCAACGTGGCCCGCCAGATCGCCGAGCAGATCGTGTCGCGTGGCTATGCCAGCCACCCCTACATCGGCGTGCGGTTGCAGACCCTCACCCCCCAGCTGGCCCGTGAGATCAACGCCTCCACCAGCGAGTGCCGGCTGCCCGAGGTCAACGGCGTTGTCGTTGTCGATGTGGTCAACGGCAGCCCGGCGGCCAAGGGGGGGCTCAAGAGCTGTGACCTGATCGAGGCCGTGGGCGGCAAGGCGGTGCGCAATCCCTCGGAGGTGCAGTTGGCGGTTGATGGGGCCCGGGTCGGGGTGACCCTCGACCTGCGCATCCGCCGCGGGCAGCAACAGCTCACCCTGGGCGTCAGGCCCGCCGAGCTGCCCCACCGCCGTTGAGGCGGCGTCGGCTGGTGGTGGTGATGGCCCGTTGGCCGGCGCCGGGGCGTTGCAAGCGCCGGCTGGCCGCGGGCCTTGGAGCGCAGCGTGCAGCGGCCGTGCAGCAGCGCCTGCAGCAGCACACCCTGGCGGTGCTCGATCAGGCCTGCAGCCGCATCGGCGTAGACCGCCGGCTGGCCGTATCTGGCGTGGGGCCGAAGGCGGCCGGGCGCCTGCTTCAGGGCCCGGTGGTGCTGCAGGGTCAGGGGGGCCTGGGCCTGCGCATGCAGCGCCAGTTTGGCTGGGCGTTTCGCCAGGGGTATCAGCAGGTGGTGCTGGTGGGCAGCGATCTGCCCCAGCTGGCCGCCACCGATCTGCAGCAGGCGTTTGCGGCGCTGCAGCAGGCACCGCTGGTGCTGGGGCCTGCGGCCGATGGGGGCTATTGGCTGATCGGCCTTCGCCAGTCGGCTCCCGGACTGTTTGCCGGGGTGGCCTGGGGCAGCGCCACCGTGCTGCAGCAGACCCTTGAGCGAGCCACCCAGCTCGGGCTCACGGCGACCCTGCTGCCCTGCCGCCACGATCTCGATCGCCCGGGCGATCTGCAGCGGTGGCGCTAACGCCTGCGCCAACGGCGGCGCCACTGGCGGTGGTCATCCCCGCGCTCAACGAGGCCAGCAGGCTGCCGCTGCTGCTGGGCGATCTGGCCCTGGGTCAGGACCTGATCGCTGAGCGGGTGGTGGTCGATGGTGGCAGCCGTGATGGCACCGCGACCCTGGCTCGGCTGGGCGGGGCCCGGGTGGTGCAGGCCTGCCGCGGCAGGGGGGCGCAATTGCTGGCCGGCATCGCCACCACCACGGCACCATGGCTGTGGCTGCTGCATGCCGATGCCCGGCTGCCAGGCCACTGGCCTGCGCGAGTCGAGTCTGTGCTGCTCGATCCAGCGGCTGCTGGGTCGGCGCATCAGGCTTGGTTTGGTGAGCTCAGGGTTGCCTTGCCGGGTCCGCAGGTTCGGCTCCTGGAGGCATTGGTGGCCCTGCGCAGCCGCCTGGGGCAGCGCCCATACGGCGACCAGGGGCTGCTGCTCAGCCGTGCCGCCTACGAGCGCTCTGGGGGTCTGCGGCCCCTGGCACTGATGGAGGATCTGGAGTTTGCCGAGCGCTTCAGCCGCAGCGGTCGCTTCTGTCCGCTGGGCCTGCCACTCACCGTGGATGGCCGCCGCTGGCGGCGCCATGGCGTGCTCGCTACAAGCTGGCGCAACGCCCGTCTGCGGCGCGCCTGGCGCCGCGGTTGCAGCCCCGAGGCTTTGCTGCAGCGCTACCAGGCCTGAGTGCTCAGGGGGCATACCAAAAGGCGCAGCGGCGCTGCAGGGGTTCCAGCTCCCAGCCCTGGGCCTCGTAAAAGGCCACCACACCGGGGTCGGCAAACAGGCTCACCCGCTCCACCTGCTGTTGTTGCAACAGCTCCAGCACATAGGCCATCAGCTGCTTGCCCAGGCCAGCGCCCTGATACAGCGGATGCACTGCCACATCCCAGATGGTGGCATCAACGATGCCGTCACCGGTGCAGCGGGCAAAACCCACCAGCTTCGGCAGCCGCGGATCGTGACGCCACAGTCCCACCAGCAGCAGGCTGTTCTGCAGGGCGCGGCGCACCCGCCGCAGCGGCCGCCGGCTCCAGCCCACCGCATCGCACAGCTGCTCGAGTTCGATCAGGTCGATCTCCCGCTCGCGGCTCAGCACCAGGGTCAGCTGGCCGGCTGGGGTGCTGCAGAGGCGATGCTGCTGCCCGTAGAGATGAGTGAGCAGCTCAGACATCTGAGAACGATCTGCCGCGGTTGATGGAGACACCCCGATCCTCTCCCATGCTGGTTTGGCTGTTGCTGCCGTGACTGCATTGGCCGACTCAGAGGCTGGCCAGGCCGCGCTCCTGCAGTTCGGCCAGCCGCGCATAGAGGCCGCCGCTGCGGCGCAGCTCCTGGTGGCTGCCCTGCTCCACCAGCCTTCCGCGCTGCAGCACCAGGATGCGATCGGCGGCCTCCACCGTGGCGAGCCGGTGGGCGATCACGATCGCGGTGCGCCCTTGCAGCACGTTGCCCAGGTCGCGCTGCAGGGTGGCTTCGGTGGCCGGATCCATGAACGCGGTGGCTTCATCCATCACCAGCACCGACGGGTTGCGGATCGCCACCCGTGCCACCGCCAGCAGCTGCCGTTCACCAGAAGACAGGTTGCCGCCGCGTTCGCGCAGCTGGCTGGCCAGGCCGTCGGGCAGGCGCTTGATCAGCGGGTTCAGGCCGAGGTCAAGGCAGGTCTGCTCCAGCTGGTCGCGGTCGATCGCCACATCCAGCCGCAGGTTGTCGGCCACCGTGCCGCTGAAAAGGAACGTGTCCTGCAGCACCACCCCGAGCTTCTGGCGCAGGGTCGCCTGGGAGAGATCGCGAATGTCGACCCCGTCGAGCAGGATGCGCCCCTGCTGCGGTTCGTAGAGGCGGCACAGCAGCCGGATCACCGTGGTCTTGCCCGAGCCGGTGGGCCCCACCAGCGCCACGTGCTCGCCGGGGGCGATGCGCATCGACAGGTGCTCGAGGATCGGCTCATCGGGCCGGTAGGCAAAGCTCACATCGTCAAAGATCACGTCGGCGGGGGCGCCGTCGGCAGCGGTTGCCATGGCACCCGGCCTTGACACAGGCGCGGTTGCGATGGCGGGGCGATCGGCGATCTCGATCGGTTCCTCGAACAGCTCGCCGATGCGTTCCACGGCGGTCATGCCGCCCTGAATCTGGGTGAAGCGTTCAGCCAGCTGGCGCAGCGGGTCAAACAGGCGCTGCGAGTAGAGGATGAAGGTGGTCAGGGTGCCCAGCCCCATGGCCCCGGCGCTCACCATCGAGCCGCCCAGGGCCAGCACCACCGCCACCGCCACCAGGGCCACCCATTCAATGAAGGCGGAAATGGCGCTGTCGTAGAGGATCGTGCCGGCCACGGCCTTGCGGTAGGCCCCCGTGGTGACGGCAAAGCGCTCACTGTTGAGCCGTTCGCGCCTAAACATCTGCACCACCTCGAGGCCCTGCAGGTTTTCCTGCAGGTCGGCATTGAGCTGGCTCAGCTCCTCCCGCACGCGGTAGTTGGCCTTGCGGTAACGCTTCTGCAGCCACAGGATGCCGAGCGTCACCGGCACCTGGCTGATCAGCAGCAGCAAGCCCAGGCGCCATTCGATCGTGATCATCGTGGCGGCGATCACCGCCAGGGTCACCAGGTCGGCCAGCACCCCCACGGCGCCGCTGCCGAACACTTCGGCCAGGGCATCGACGTCGCTGGTGAGGCGGGTGAGCAGCTTGCCCACCGGTGTGCGGTCGTGAAAGCGCAGCGACAACGCCATCGCGTGGGCAAACAGGTCATCGCGGATGCGGGCTGTGAGCCGCTGCCCAACGGCCTGCACGTTGAAGCTCTGGAAGCCCTGCAGTCCGAGCCGCAGCAGCACCGCACCCAGCAGCAGCAGCACCAGCAGCTGCAGCGCCTGCCCCACCGGCATGCCCGCAAGCCAGGGCATGGTCGGTTCGCGCCGCAGCACGGCGATCGCCTGGCCTACCAACAGCGGCTGCACCGCCGCCGCCAGGGCCACCGGAATCAGCAGCACCAGCGTGAAGCTCAGGCGTTTGCGGTCGCGGGCCAGGTAGGGGAGCAGCCGTTGCAGCCGCCGGCGATCGGTGTTGGCCATCAGGCGGCCTTGGCTGGCTGCTGCAGTCGTTGCAGCTGGGTCACCAGTTCGGCCAGGTCGCCCCCATCGAGGCGCAACGCCAGCGGATGGCCGATCAGTCGCGCCGTGCTGTGAAACAGGTCTTCAATCGCCACCAGGCCGTTCTCCTGCAGGGTGCGGCCGGTGGCCACCAGGTCGACGATCGCCTCGCTCATGCCGGTGATCGGGCCCAGCTCCACCGAGCCGGTGAGGTGGATCAGTTCGACCGGCAGATCAAGGCTGTCGAAAAAGGTTTCGGCGCAGCGGGTGAACTTGCTGGCGATGCGGCAGTGGGCCGGCAGGTCGGCGGCGCGGCGGTAGGGGCTGCTGGCCTTCACCGCCACGCTCATGCGGCAGCCGCCGAAACCCAGATCCACCAGCTGGGCCACGGGCAGTTGATGCTCCTGCAGCACGTCGAAGCCCACCACCCCCAGCTGCGCCTGGCCGTAGCTCACATACACGGGCACATCGGCATTGCGCACCAGCAGGGCCCGCGCCCGGCCGCAGCGGCTGGGCACCATCAGCTGGCGGTTGCCGGCCTCGAGCAGGGCCGAAAAATCAAGCCCCACGGCCGCAAAACAGCGCACCGAGTCCTTGAGCAGGGCGCCCTTGGCCAGGGCAATCGTGATCATCGGCAGGGCAGCGGCAGCGATCATGGGGGTGGCCGCAGCTCGGACTTTAACGATGGCCCCATCCCCAGCCGCTCCGCTGCAGATCGAGGCGGTGCCCGTGCTTGACGACAACTACGTGTTTTTGCTGAGCCGCGGCAGCGAAGCGGTGCTGGTGGATCCGGCCGTGGCCCCGCCGCTGATCGAGCGGCTTGAGCAGCGGCAGCTGCAGCTGGTGGCGGTGCTGCAGACCCATCACCACCACGACCACATCGGCGGCACCCCCGAGCTGCAGCGTCGCTGGCCCCGATGCCGGGTGGTGGCCGCCGCCGCCGACCGCAGCCGCATCCCGTTTCAGACCGATCCGGTGGCCGACGGTGATCGGCTCAGCCTGCTGGGTGAACCGATCACGGTGCTGGCGGTGCCGGGCCACACCCGGGCCCATGTGGCGTATCACCTGCCCAACAGCGGTGATCTGTTCGTCGGTGACACCATGTTTGTGGCGGGCTGCGGACGGCTGTTTGAAGGCACCCCCGAGCAGCTGTGGCAGGCGTTGCAGCGCCTCACCGCCCTGCCGCCCGACACCCGCATCTGGTGTGCGCATGAGTACAGCGCCGCCAACCTGCGCTGGGCCGTTGAGCAGGTGCCCGCTGCAGATCCGTTGCGTGTTGCACTGGACCAGCGTCTGCAGCAGGTCGAGCAGCTGCGCCGCCAGGGGCAACCCAGCGTGCCCAGCACCGTGGCGGCCGAGCGGGCCACCAATCTGTTTGTGCGCAGCAGCAGTCCAGCCGCGTTGGCCGAGCTGCGCCGCCACAAGGATCACTGGCGCGGTTGAACCGCCGTCACGGCCAGCCGGCCCGGATACAGCAGCGCCTCGGTGCCGGGACGATGCCGCAGCTGGCAGCGCTGGCCCCGCGGCCAGTCCTGCTCCAGGGGCAGCCGCAGGCGCAACCGCAGCTCCCCAAGCTGCACCTGATACAGCCATTCGCGCCCCAGAAATTCACGCCCCAGCACCCAGCCCTCGGCAGCGGCATCGGGAATCAGCTCGAGGCCATCGGGGCTGACCAGCAGCTGCAGGGCCTCGCCACTACTAATAGCTGCCTCCAGGCCGTCACCGCCGTATGCATCGCGCAACTGCCAGGCGCCCACGGCGGTTTGCAGGGTCGACCCCGAGGCCGAGATCACCGGCAATAGGTTGGCCTGCAACACAAAGCGCCCCACAAAGGCACTGGCGGGGCGTTGCACCAGCTCCCGCGGGCTGGCGATCTGGTGCAGCTGCCCCTGCTCCAGCACCGCCACGCGGTCGCAGATCGCCAGGGCTTCTTCAGGGTCGTGGGTCACGATCAGTCCGCAGGCGCCGCATTGGCTCAGCACCCCGGGCAGCTCACTGCGGAGGCGCAGCCGCACCTCCACATCGAGGTTGGAGAAGGGCTCATCCAAAAGCACCACCGCCGGGCCAGGGGCCAGGGCGCGGGCCAGGGCAAGCCGCTGGCGTTGGCCGCCCGAGAGTTCGTGCGGGTAGCGCTGCTCCAGCCCCTGCAGGCCCAGCAGCTCCAGCAGCCAGGAGGCCCGACTGGTGTCGGCCCCCCGCCGCAGCCCAAAGCAGGCATTGGCCCAGGCCGTCAGATGCGGAAACAGGGCGTAGTCCTGAAACACCATGCCCACCCCGCGGCGCTCCGGTTCGAGCCAGCGCTGGGGCCCGGCCACCTCGCGTCCGTCGATGCAGACCCGGCCCTGCAGGGGCCTCTCGAAGCCGGCGATCAGCCGCAGCAGGGTGGTCTTGCCGCAGCCCGAGGGACCCAGCAATCCCACCAGTTCGCCTTCGCGCAGCTCCAGATCGATGCCCTGCAAGGTCCAGCTGCTGCTGGCCTCGCCATAGCGGTGCCAGAGCTGCTGCAGTTGCACCTGCGCGCGCAGCGGCAGATCGGGGGGACGCAGCTCAGCAAGGGGGGTGGCGATGACCGACAGGCCGCAGTGGCCATAAGCTCCGCCCCATCCTCCCCTGCGCCCTGCGATGCCATCAATGCCCGAGCTGCAAGCCGTCAACACCAGCGCGGCGCCCGCCCCCGTGGGCCCCTACAACCAGGCGGTTAGGGCCGGCAATCTGCTGTTCTGCTCGGGCCAGATCGCCCTTGACCCCGCCAGCGGCGCGATGGTGGGCGGCGGTGATGTGGAGGCCGAAACCCGGCAGGTGCTGAGCAACCTGCAGGCCGTGTTGGCCGAGGCGGGATGCAGACCCCAGCAGGTGGTGCGCACCACAGTGTTCCTGGCTGATCTGGCCGATTTCGCCAAGGTCAATGCCCTCTATGCCGAGGTGTTCGGCCAGGGGGTTGCCCCTGCGCGAGCTTGCGTGCAGGCGGCGGCCCTGCCCAAGGGGGCCCGGGTTGAGATCGATTGCATCGCCGTGCTGGCCTGAGCACAGGACTCGAGGGCGCAATCCATCAGGTTTGAGGCCTGCTGATCCACAGCGCGCAGGCGCTCAATGATGCCCTGCAGATCCACGGCCGAGAGCTCGCCGTCACTGCCCCATTTCATGCAAGACGGGGCTTCTGCTGCTGCTGCTGCTGTGTCGGTGCGCTGATGGCTCGATCCGTCGGGCTGCCAATTGATCCCCATGGCGTGCTCCCGTGTCATGGATTCCACACTAGGAGCGCATCCAGGCCTTGGCGAGGTGTGCTGAATCTTTTCAGCAACCGGCAGGCTCGTCAGCGGCACCAGGGTGTTCTCACGCTGGCA
>VGPQ01000007.1 GCA_016882555.1 Cyanobacteria bacterium M_surface_7_m2_040 | reverse complement strand
GGCGATCTGGAATGCGCTGACGCCGATGCCGAAGAACTGCAGCACCGCCGTGCCCAGAAAGTAGGCGCCCAGCATGATCAGCAGGCTTGAGCAGGTGGCCACTGCGATCACGCGGCGCACCTGGCGTTTGGGCACCCCCTGGCTGAGGCTCAGGAAGGGCCCGATGGCGGGAAAGTTGTTCGCCACCGCGAACAGCCCCAGCAGGTAGTGCTGAAAGGTATTGGGCAGCAGCAGGTCGTGATTCAGGGCCATGGGGTCACGGTTTGGAGCCGGGGTGCTCAGCGCAGGGCATCCACAGCTCGCCCATGGCATGCACGCCGCTGCAGCCCAGTTCGCGCGCTTTCTGCAGCGCCACCGTCTTGCTGGGGTAGGCCATCAGCGCTGCCGGTGCGGGCCTTGAGGCTGCGGGGCTGCCGTGGTGCTGATGCGCGGTACCGGGGCTGAGGGTCCAGAGCCCCATGGCATTGACCCCGGCCACCAGCACCCCCATCCCCACGAGGCAGGCATTGATCACCCCCATGCCCACCACGCCGAGGCTCACCACGCCCATCGGCACCACGCCGATGCTCACCACGCCCATGGGCACCACGCCGATGGCCACGATGCCGAGGGGAGCGATGCCGATCGCAAAGCGTTTGGGCTTGTCGCCACACTGGCTCATGGTGAAGACGGCTCAGTGGTGGCCGTCGCCGGAGGCTTTGCCGTGGTTGGCGCAGGGCATCCACTGATCACCCATGCGGTGGGCGCCACGGCAGCCAAACCGTTGGGCCGCTTGTTCGGCCTCGGCTTGGGTGGCATACAGGGCAGGCACGCCCCCGTGGTTGGGGGCGGCAGCCCGTGGCTGGGGCTCGGCCCCAGAGGCGGTCATCCAGCTGCCGGTCCCAGCCAACGAACCCAGCAGGGCTGAGCCAAACAAAACAGCCAAGGGTGCGCGAATGGGCATCAGCGATGCAGTGCTTAGCGCACAACGATGGTGATCACTCTAGGTCGATTTGCTCAGGCTGCTCTGTCGTCGGATCGGGGCAGACCCGGGAGGGCCGTGATCGATGGGGGCGCCATCTGTTGGGCAATCACCCAGTTGGTGGCGGCTTTCTGGCTGTGCCAGGCCTGCAGCAGCTGCTTGGCGATGTTTCGCAGTTCGCCTGTGTCCTGGGTGGCATCGATGGCCCGGCTGAAGCGTTCGATCTCGAACTGCTGGCTGACCGTGAGGCTGATCGCTTTGTCCATCAGAACCACTCCCGTGGGATGAGGCGAAGATATCGACCCATGGCCGTCAGGGAGTAGCCATGGCTACGGGCCACTGCCTCGGTCAGTGTTTCAAGTTGTCAACGCGACCTTGGCGTGCTCGCCATGCACCTACGCCATCCGACAGATTCAATCCATCTGAGCTCAACCCGTGCGCTACAGCTGGTCCCAGCATGTTGAAGCGGCCCAGGTCCTGGGCTCTGCCGGACCTGCCGACCAGGGCGTGGCACTGGCGCTGATGGGCGCGGCCCTATTGATGCTGGCCCGGGATCTGTTGCTCGAGGACAGCCTCGTCAGCGTGCGCTGCGATTGAGCTCCAGGCGGCGCAGCCGGGTTCCTGTTGCCCCATCAAATCTGGTTTGCAGGCAGCACAAGTTGCAGACGAAATCAGTCGTCGAAGTGCTAGCGATGGATACTGGATGGTGGTTGATCGGCTGCATAGCTTGAGCCTTCACGGCCTCGCAGTGGCCATGGATTTCAACCCAACGGTCCAGGAGCCAGATGCGCTCCACCCGCCGGTCCCCCAAACCCCGGCTTCAGTGCGCTTCAGCTGCCGTGTCGTGTACCTGCAGGCCACCAGCGAGGGGCCTGAGTCGATTGCCGATCACTGGCAGTTCGAGGCTGAAGGCCCCGTCAAACTGGTGAACTACGTCACCACCAGCTGGTAAGGAAGGCGTCTCGGACGCCCCCCTCGGCCTTGGCTGGACGCTGTTCTCGCCAATCTTTGGCCTACTTGACGAACAGCATCTCCTGGTAGGTGGGCAGCGGCCAGAGTTCGTCATCCACCAGTGATTCGAGGCTGTCGGCTGCCTCGCGCACCGCGCCCATCAGCGGCAGCAGCACGTCGGCGCAGTGGCGCATCTGGGCGTTGAGATCGCCAGCATGATGGCCTTGCAGTGTCGATTCCAGCTCGGCGCAGGAGCGCAGCAGCGAGGCGTTGCGCTGGGCCACGTCGGCGGCCAGGCCGCGCTCAGGCGCCAGCCCCAGGTCCTGCTGGTCGCGCAGCGAGCGGGTGAGCCGTTCCAGGTAGGTCGTCACCGCCGGGTAGATCTGGGTGCGGGCGATGCGCAGCACCAGCTTGGCCTCGACCTCGATCGCCAGGATGTACTGCTCGGCATAGACATCAAAGCGGCTTTCGAGCTCCACCGGCGTCAGCACACCCTGGCGGGCGAACAGGGCCTCGATCTCCGAGCGCCGCAGCACCGGCAGGGCATCGGCGGTGGTGCGCAGGTTCTCCAGGCCCCGCTCCTCGACGGCCATGCGGTGCCAGGCCTCGGAGTAGCCATCGCCGCCAAACACGACCGCGCCGTGCTGCTCCATGGTGCGCTTGAGCACGCCAAAGGCGGCTTCCTCGAGCGGGGCGCCCGTGCTGAGCTGTTGCTGCAGCTCGCCCGAGATCCATTCCAGCGAGTCGGCCAGGATCGTGTTGAGCACAACCAGGGGGCCGGCGACCGACTGGCCTGAGCCCACGGCCCGGAACTCGAAACGGTTGCCGGTGAACGCAAACGGCGAGGTGCGGTTGCGATCGCCCGGGTCCTTGGCGAGCTCCGGCAGGGTGTCGACCCCCAGCGACATCAGCGCCTTGCTGGCCGAACCGCTGAGCTGGCCGCTCTTGATCTGGTTGAACACATCCTCGAGCTGGCTGCCCAGGTACACCGAAATGATCGCCGGCGGCGCTTCGTTGGCCCCGAGTCGATGGTCGTTGCTGGCGGTGGCGATGGCGGCCCGCATCAGGGGGCCATACAGGTGCACCCCGCGGATCACGGCACCGCAGAACAGCAGGAACTGCAGGTTCTGGTGGGGCGTGTCGCCGGGATCCAGCAGGTTGCCCTGGGTGGCATTACCGATCGACCAGTTGACGTGCTTGCCGCTGCCGTTGACGCCCGCAAAGGGTTTTTCGTGCAGCAGGCAGCTGAAGCCATGCTTCTTGGCCGTGGCCTTGAGCACGGTCATGATCAGCTGCTGGTGGTCGGTAGCCACATTGGCCGCCTCAAAGAAGGGGGCGATTTCGAACTGACCTGGGGCCACCTCGTTGTGGCGGGTCTTGGCGGGGATCCCCAGGCGGTAGAGCTGGTGCTCCACGTCTTGCATGAACACCTGCACCCGCTCGGGGATGGCGCCGAAGTAGTGGTCGTCAAACTGCTGCCCCTTGGCGGGCGCTGCACCGAACAGGGTGCGGCCGGCCAGCTGCAGGTCGGGCCGCAGGGCGGTGAAGCTGGAATCGACGAGGAAATACTCCTGCTCAGCGCCGCAGCTGGAGTTGACCGGGGCGATCTCGGTTTCACCCAACAGCTGCAGCAGCTTTCTTGCCTGGCGGTTCATGGCGGCGTTGGAGCGCAGCAGCGGCGTCTTCTTGTCGAGCGCTTCGCCGGTCCAGCTCACAAACACCGTCGGGATGCAAAGGGTGACCCCATTGGGGGTGGGCATCAGGTAGGCCGGGCTGGTCACGTCCCAGGCGGTGTAGCCGCGGGCCTCAAAGGTGGAGCGGATGCCGCCATTGGGAAACGACGAGCCGTCGGGTTCCCCCTGCACCAGCAGCTTGCCGGTGAATTCGCTGATCACCGTGCCATCGCCCTGGGGGGCGATGAAGCCGTCATGTTTTTCGGCGGTGAGGTTGGTGAGCGGGTAGAAGACGTGGGCGTAGTACAGGGCTCCGCGGTCGGTGGCCCAATCCTTCATCGCCTGGGCCACGGTGTCGGCGATGGAGCCATCGAGCTTGCTGCCCTCGCGAATCGAGCGCTGGATCGATTTGAACACCGCCTTGGGCAGCGCCGACTTCATCCGCTCCAGGGTGAACACATCACTGGCCCAGATCTCCTCCAGGGAGCTCGGCTGGCTGGTGATGGGAGCGGGGCGTTCAGCGATCTGCTGGTAGGCCTGGAGGCGGGCGGGCGAGGGCATGCGGTACGAAAACGTGCTTTTAGTCAGCAAACAAAGTCGCTGGTACCCCTCAAGGTATGTCTTGCTACAAAGGAGGGGATTAGGTATTTGTGCTTAGCGCCAGCGGCTGGTCGGTCTGTTTGGGGGCTTGGATTGGTTGGTCGTGTTGGGGTTGTGTTGTGACGCGCTGCATGCGCTTGAAGATTTTCTAAGCATTCGCGCTTTGGTGATCATTGCTGCATTTTTTGGGCGCCCCTCTGATCGAACGTTCACCTAATTCCTGTTTGCGCAAGGCAAGAAGTCTGATTCCGGCCCCAAACATTCTGTTCTCACCTTGTGCCCAGCCTGTGTTCACTCGCCGTCCCAATCCTGAACTCTGCCGACTGCAATGAGCCCCCACCTTGAGTCCACCCTGTCGAGGCAGCCACCGCTGCACGAGGCGATACGCCGGCATCTGTTTTTCAGCCAGGCCAAATCGCCGTCACTGGCCACCCAGCACGACCACTACATGGCGCTGGCCCTGGCGGTGCGTGATCGCCTGTTGCAGAACTGGGTGGACACCGCCGAGGCCTACACCGGCTCAGGGGTGCGCACGGCGGCCTATCTCTCCGCCGAATATCTGCTGGGTCCGCACCTGGAGAACAACCTGGTCAATCTGGGCATGCGGCAGGAGGCGGAACAGGCCTGCCGCGAGCTGGGTCTGGATCTCTCTGCCCTGATTGCCTGCGAGCCTGAACCGGGGCTGGGCAATGGGGGCCTGGGACGCCTGGCGGCGTGCTTCCAGGAGTCACTGGCCTCCCTGGAGCTGCCGGCGATCGGCTACGGCATCCGCTACGAATTCGGCATCTTTCGCCAGCTGATCGGCCCCGATGGCCAGCACGAGAGCACCGATTCCTGGCTCACCCAGGGCAATCCCTGGGAGGTGATCCGACCGGAGTGGAGCTATCCGGTGCGCATCGGCGATCGCACCGTGCTGGGGGTGGCCTATGACACGCCGATCACGGGCTATGGCGTACGCACCGCCAACACCCTGCGGCTGTGGTCGGCGATGGCGCCCGAGGCCTTTGATTTTGCCTCCTTCAACGCCGGTGATTACACCCGGGCGGTGCTGGCCAAGATACAGAGCGAAACCCTGAGCAAGGTTCTCTATCCCAATGATGAATTTGAGCAGGGCAAGCGCCTGCGTCTGAGTCAGCAGATCTTCTTTGTGTCCTGTTCCCTGCAGGACATGCTGCGGATTCTCAAGAAGCAGGGCCTCTCCGTTCATAACTTCCACAAGAAATTTGCGATTCAGCTGAACGACACCCATCCGGCCATCGCCGTGGCCGAGCTGATGCGGCTGTTGATCGATGTCGAACGGCTCGACTGGGATACGGCCTGGAGCATCACCCTCTCCAGCCTCAGCTACACCAACCACACCCTGCTGCCGGAGGCCCTCGAGACCTGGGGTGTGCCCCTGTTTGAAGCGCTGCTGCCGCGCCAGTTGCAGATCATCTACGAAATCAATGCCCGTTTCCTGCGGGCGATCCGCATTCAGAACCCCGGCAAACCCGAGCTGCTGCAGCGGCTCTCTCTGATTGAGGAAGGACCCACCCGGCGTGTGCGCATGGCTCACCTGGCGGTGGTGGGCAGCCATCACACCAATGGTGTCGCTGAGCTGCACAGCCAGTTGTTGCGGCAGCACGTGCTGCACGATTTCGCCCAGATCTGGCCCGAGCGTTTTACCAATGTGACCAACGGTGTCACGCCGCGGCGCTGGTTGGCGGTGGCCAATCCCGCCCTGGCCGATCTGCTGGATCAGACCCTGGGCGAGGGCTGGCGGCGCGACCTCAATGCCCTGGAGGGGCTGGAGCCCTACCTGGGCGATGCCGCGTTCCTGGAGCGCTGGCAGCAGGCCCGCGATCAGGCCAAGACTCGCCTGGCCAATCACATCCATCAGCAGCTGGGCGTGTTGGTGGATCAGGCGTCGCTGTTTGATGTGCAGGTCAAGCGCATCCACGAGTACAAGCGTCAGCACCTTGCCGCGCTCGAGGTGGTGCAGCGCTACCTGCGGCTGCGCAATGGCGAAGACCTGCCACCGCGCACGGTGATCTTTGGTGGCAAGGCGGCGCCGGGCTATGCAATGGCCAAGCTGATCATTCGCCTGATCGTGGGCATTGCCGAGATCGTCAACATGGATCCGGCGATGCGCGGCAGGCTTCGCGTGGTCTTTCTGCCCAACTTCAGCGTCAGCCTCGGGCAGATGGTGTATCCGGCGGTTGATCTCTCCGAGCAGATTTCAACCGCCGGGATGGAGGCCTCCGGCACGGGCAACATGAAGATGGCGCTCAACGGTGCCGTCACGATCGGGACCCTCGATGGCGCCAACATCGAGATCCGCGAACGGGTCGGTGCCGATCATTTCGTCCTCTTTGGCCATGACGCCAGTGCTGTCGCCCAGCTCAGGCAGCAGGGCTACCACCCCTATCCCTGCCTGGAGACGAACCCCTCCTTCCGCGCTGCGATTGACCTGATCGCCTCCGGTCATTTCAGCGAAGGCGACCGCCAGCTGTTCCAGCCCCTGCTGCACAACCTCTGCACCCAGGATCCCTATCTGGTGGTCGCCGATGCGGCCGACTACAGCCGCGCCCAGAACGCGGTGGATCAGGCCTGGTGCAACACCCAGGGATGGTTGGCGTCGTCGATCACCAACACCATGCGCTGCGGGTTTTTCAGCAGCGATCGCGCCATTGCCGAATACGCCGACCGCATCTGGCGGCTGACCCCGCAACCGATTCCCGCCCCGACCCCGACGATCTGATGACCACCACCAACACCTCGATGGATGTTCCCACCTCCTTTGCCGCCATCGCACTGGCGGCTGTCTCCTGGGATGGTGTGCTGAGCATGGCCGGTAGCCGTGCCCTGCGGCACGCCCTCGATTACCGCCATCCCTACAAGACATTCGAGGATGGCCAGATGGTCGCCCTGCTCGATCGTTTGCTCAGCGATCTGCGCAGCAAGGGAGCCCAGCACCTGATGGTGGATGCCGCTCAGGTGCTCAACAGCGATCAGCGTGCCACCGCCTATGCGGTGGCGGCCGAAATCATGCGCTCAGACGGCCCGCTGCTGGACGATGAATGCAACATTCTCGACAACCTGGCAGAGGTGCTCGATCTTGATGATGAACTCACCGTCGAGGTGCGCTGCGTGATGGATCTGCTGCATGCCGATCTGGGTCATTGAAGGCAGGCACCGCCTGTAGAGCGCGTCTCGTTCGTGGCTGAGGCCATCGAGGATGGGTTGGACGATCGAATCAACGAAGAGATGAGGATGAATTTTGCACCCACACCATTGGCTGGGCTTGAGCAGCTGTTGCCGGCCGATCTCAGGGCAGCAATCGAGCTCCAGGCCCAGGCAGAGGGTCTGGAGCCAATGGTGCTGATCAGCCGTCTGATCCAGGCCGGTGCCATGGCCGAAGGCATCAGCGTTGCCGGGCGCTGTTCCTTGCGCACGGGACTTTGCAGTGAGGGTCCACGCCCTCTGCCCCTGCAGCAATCGCCGTAGGGGCCCTTAGAACAGTTCGTCTTCGACCCCGCTGCGAATCGTGCAGTCGCTCATTGGGTAGCTCACGCACAACAGGGCGTAGCCCGAGCGGAGTTGATCATCGTCGAGAAACGATTGATCGCTTTGATCAACACGTCCGCTCACCAGCAGGCCAGCGCAGGTGCTGCAGGCACCTGCGCGGCAGGAGTAGGGCAGGTCAACACCCTGGTCTTCAGCTGCATCGAGGATGTAGGTGTCTTCCGAACAGCTGAAAGCGGCGCCTCCTTCGATCTGGATGGTGTAGTCGGCCATGCTCAACAGGAATGATTTTGTCTTGATGTTGGAAAGCCCAAGGCCGTTCTGATGTGTGGGGTACTACAGATTCAAGCCTCTTCATCCTTTGTTGTTGGCGAGCGGCTGCGTTTGATCCCGAACTCCTTGCTGCCGTTGGTCGACGGTCTTGCCGCTGCCATGGCTTGGATTCACCTGCAGGTTGGTGACGATTGCTTGCTTGGTGCCTGTCGCCACAGTGCTTTGGCATCTGGGGCGCTTCATTGCTCAGGCTGCTGCCGGATGAGTGATGGTCAGCCAGGTGCAACCGCGACCTCAAGCGCTGCGAGGGTCTGCGTTGCTGCGCGATCCAGTCCACAATCGGGGAACGGCCTTCACCCATGCCCAGCGCCGCGCTCTCGGGCTGGAAGGACTGTTGCCTCAGCAGGTTGAAACCCTGGAACTCCAGGTGTTGCGGGCCTGGGAAGCGTATTCGCAACTCAGTGGTGATCTGGAGCGGTTTGCCTTTGTTGACGGACTGCGGCGCAGCAACCTGGTGTTGTTCCACCGCTTTCTGTCTGAGCATCTCGAGGATGTGCTGCCGATTGTGTACACCCCGACGGTGGGTTCGGTGATTCAGAGCTTCAGCCGCAGTTATCGCACCCCGGTTGATGGTGTGTTCCTGAGTTCCTGCCACCGCGGTCGGTTGAGCCAGGTGTTTGCCGAATCCCTTAGCGGCCCAGTGGATCTGGTGTTGGTCACTGACTCCCAGGGAATTCTGGGTATCGGCGATCAGGGCGTCGGTGGCATTCATATCTGCCAGGGCAAGCTCGCGGTCTACAGCCTCTGTGCAGGCCTTGATCCCACCCGTGCCATCGCCGTGGCACTCGATGTTGGGACCAACAGCGATCTGTTGCTGGCTGATCCGCTCTATCCCGGTATGCGCCATCACCGTCTCGAAGGTGATGCCTATCTGGAGTTTGTCGATGAATTTGTGGACGCGGTCGAGCAGGTGTGTCCCGGGGCCTGTCTGCACTGGGAAGACTTCGGTACGACCAATGCCCAGCCACTGCTGGATCGCTATCGCCAGCGTCTGCCCAGCTTCAACGACGACATCCAGGGGACCAGTGGGGTCACCGGTGCGGCTGTGCTGGCCGCCTGTCATGGCCTCGGTCAGGAGCTCGCGGCCCAGCGCATCGTGATTTTTGGTGCCGGCACAGCCGGCTGCGGGATCGCGGCCGGTTTGAAGCGTCTGCTGATCGCCGAAGGGCTGTCGGAAGCCCAGGCGCTGCGCCAGCTCTGGGCCGTTGATCGCCCAGGCCTGCTGCTGCAGGGCATGGCGGGTCTCACGGCTGAGCAGGCCATGTTGAGCCGCGATCCGGCCGAGGTGGCCCCTTGGCCTCGCGATGCGCGAGGCTGCATTGATCTGCTCGCCGTGATCGAACAGATCAGGCCCACGGTGTTGATCGGCACGTCCACCGTGGCAGGAGCGTTCAGTCAAACGGTCGTTCAGGCGATGGCGCGCCACTGTGACCGGCCCCTGATCCTGCCGCTCTCCAATCCCACCCAGCTGGCTGAAGCCACACCGGCCGACCTGCTGGCCTGGACCGGTGGTCGTGCTTTGGTGGCGACCGGCAGCCCCTTTGCGCCGGCGTTTGGTCCTTGGGGACGCCGCACCATCGGCCAGTGCAACAACTGCTTTTTGTTTCCAGGACTCGGCTTTGCTGCCGTGGCCGTGGGGTTGGAGCAGATCACCGACGCCATGATTGATGCCGGACTCAGGGCTCTCGCGGCTCAGATTCCTGCCAGCCGCAATCCCGATGCATCGCTGATGCCACCACTCAGTCAGGCGGCGGCCGTGGGTCGTGCCGTGGCCGAGGCTGTGGCCCTGTGTGGGGTGGAGCAAAGGCTTGCCCGCTGGGCCTCAACCGCGGCAGAAGCGCTGGCATGTCTCGAGCAGGAGCACTGGCAGCCCGCTTATCCAATGGGGCTGCCCCAACGACTGCTGTGAGAGCCAGCTGTTGCCCACGGTCAAAAAAATCCCCTGCGTCAGCCGGAGCTGCAGCAGGGGAGTGAGGCGTGTTGATGGCTGATCAGTGCACGTAGTGCTGGCCGCGGTAGGTCAGCTCCTGGGGTGCATGGGTGTGGGGCTGATCGTGGTGGGCGTCGACATAGGACACTCCGCGATAGGCCTTGGCCATCAGGTTCTGGGCGTCATCGAGACGCTTGTCTTTGACCATTTTGGTCCGGATGATTTCGAGCACGTTCATCGTGAGCTCCGCAACGTCCGCGTCCCCGTTGCCTGGCGCGGATCGATCTGCGTCCACGCCGAGGGAGTCCTCGACATGGATCAACGTGCATTCAGTGTGGCATTCGGTAGCCGTTGCTACAACGACTGGCGCCAAAGGTTTTCGTTTTCTTCGCAATTGGCCTCTGCGGCTGGGGCCATCCCGTGTCACAACAGATGCAGTGCGGAGCCTCGAGCGCTTGACAGATCAGCAGCTACCGCCGATAGCCGGTCGCGAAACGGCCATCCGAGCCTCGATGATGGATAAGTCGCCAGAGCCGCCGGCGCACCCCGCGGCGGCCGGGTTGGCGTTGCGTTCGGCCTTTGCCTGTGCGCTGCACATGCACCAGCCCACCATCCCGGCCGGGCCGGATGGGGCGCTGATTTCGCACCTGCAGTACATGCTCGAGCACCCGGGAGAGGGCGACAACCACAACGCCGAGCCGTTTGCCCACTGCTACCGGCGCCTGGCCGACCTCATGCCGCAGCTGGTCGGCGAGGGTTGCGAGCCGCGGATCATGCTCGATTACTCGGGCAATCTGCTCTGGGGCGTGGAGCAGATGGGCCGCAGCGACATCGTCGAGGCGTTGCGTTACCTGGCCTGTGATCCCGCGATGACACCCCGGGTCGAGTGGCTGGGCACCTTCTGGAGCCATGCGGTGGCCCCATCGACGCCGATACCCGATCTAAAACTGCAGATCCAGGCCTGGCAGCACCAGTTTGCAGCCCTGTTCGGCGATGCGGCCCTGCAGCGGGTGCGCGGGTTTTCGCCGCCCGAGATGCACCTGCCCAACCATCCCGACACCCTCTATGCCTTGGTGCGGGCCCTCAAGCAGTGCGGCTACCGCTGGCTGCTGCTGCAGGAGCACAGCGTCGAGAATCCCGACGGCAGTCCTTTGAGCCAGGCGCAGCGCTATCTCCCCAACCGGTTGGTGGCCCGCAGCTCCAGCGGGGAGACCCTCAGCATCACCGCCCTGATCAAGACCCAGGGCTCTGACACCAAGCTGGTGGGCCAGATGCAGCCCTTCTACGAAGCGCTGGGGCTGGATCAGCTGCCCCTGGGCGATCAGCAGGTGCCCGCCCTGGTGGCGCAGATCGCCGATGGTGAAAACGGCGGCGTGATGATGAACGAGTTCCCGGCGGCCTTCATCCAGGCCCACCAGCGCCTGCGCGAGCAGCCGGGCATCGCCGCGCTCAACGGCAGTGAGTACCTAGATCTGTTGGCGGCCTCAGGGGTGGGGCCGGAGGCCTTCCCTGAGATTCAGGCGGTCGGCCAGCAGCGGCTGTGGCAGCAGCTGGGGGAACGCAGTGGCCCGGATGCACTGCAGGCCGCCATCGCTGAGCTCAAGGCCGCCGGCGGGGGCTTTGCCATGGACGGTGCCTCGTGGACCAACAACCTCAGTTGGGTGGCGGGTTACGCCAACGTGCTGGAGCCGATGCAGCAGCTCAGCGCCCGCTTTCACCAGACCTATGACGACGCGGTGGGGTGCGATCCGGCGCTGACGCAGACGCCCCAGTACCAGCAGGCCCTGTTGCATCTGCTGTTGCTCGAGACCAGCTGCTTTCGCTACTGGGGGCAGGGCGCCTGGACCGACTACGCTCGCGAGATCCACCGCCGCGGCGATCAGCTGCTGAACCAGTCGGGCAGGGCTGCGTAGCAGGCGGCGTTCTTCTCGTTTTCGCGGGCTTCGACCCGGTAGCAGCAGCTGCGGCCGCCATCGCGCGCCTGCAGCAGGGCGTTGGCCCACTGCCACACCAGCTGGGCGCTGCCCTCCATGCCGACGTTGTCCATCACCCGCAGGTCGAGGGCGCCCTGCTCGTGCAGGGCCTGCCACTGGGCCAGCAGCGGGTCGTCGGCATTGACGAGAAACGTGTGGTCAAACTGCCGCGCCAGCTGGGCCTCGAGCTCCACCAGGCTCGAAAAATCGACCACGAAGCCGTGCTCATCGAGGTGGGTGGCCCGGAACCAGCAGGTGAAGCTGCGGCTGTAGCCATGCACAAAGCGGCAGTGGCCGCTGTGGCGCCACTGGCGGTGGCAGCAGGGGTACCCGCTGAAGGTTTTGGAGCAGGTGATGGCGGCGGTCATGAACCAGAGCGGATCCTGCGGGAGGATCAGGGCAGCGGGACCCGTTGCCCTTGACTCCATCATTTCAGGCACCCGATGCGGCGGCGCGCCAGCGGCTGCTCGCAGCGCTGCGCTTCAACGAGGCCGGCCTGATTCCGGCGGTGGCCCAGGACTGGCTCGATGGCGCGGTGCTGATGGTGGCCTGGATGAACCAGGAGGCGATCGAAGCCACCTTGGCCAGCGGCGAGGTGCACTACTGGAGCCGTTCGCGCCAAGAGCTGTGGCACAAGGGCGCCACCAGTGGC
>VGPQ01000006.1 GCA_016882555.1 Cyanobacteria bacterium M_surface_7_m2_040 | reverse complement strand
TGTATGCCCCCGAGCCACAGCTGCCGCAGCTCTGCGGCCTCAGCCTCGACTACCGCAGCGATCTGAGTGGAGGCGGATTCCTGGCCCATCCACCCGAAGGTCTGGTGAGTTGCGCCTGCGGAGCCGCCTTCGGCCCGCGGGCAGCCCTGGGGACCACGACCCAGTAATGTGGCGGATTGTCGCAATCGGTCGGTCGACCGAATCGCGTCCTCCGATTCCGTTCGCCGACCCGTCTCCGGTCTTCGATGCCCACCATCCAGCAGCTGATCCGCACTGAGCGGCAGAGCTTGACCCGCAAAACCAAGTCGCCTGCTCTGCGTGCCTGTCCCGAACGTCGGGGCGTGTGCACCCGCGTGTACACCTCGACCCCCAAGAAGCCCAATTCGGCGCTGCGCAAGGTGGCCCGCGTGCGCCTGACCTCAGGCTTCGAGGTCACCGCCTACATCCCCGGCATCGGACACAACCTTCAGGAACACTCCGTGGTGCTGATCCGGGGTGGCCGGGTCAAGGATCTCCCCGGTGTGCGCTACCACATCATTCGCGGCACTCTCGACACCGCCGGTGTGAAAGACCGCCGTCAGGCCCGCTCCAAGTACGGGGCCAAGACTCCTAAGGAGTGAGCTTCCTGCCAACGGAGCTGTGAATCCGTTGATCTTTTCATTCGTCGTCCCTTCCCGACCTTTCCCGGTTTATGTCACGCCGCAATGCCGCCGAAAAGCGCCCGGTCCTTCCCGATCCTCAGTTCAACAGCCGTTTGGCCTCGATGATCGTGGCCCGGCTCATGAAGCACGGCAAGAAATCCACAGCCCAGAGGATTCTCTCGGATGCGTTCAGCCTGATCGGCGAGCGCACCGGTGGTGATCCGCTGGAGCTGTTCGAGACCGCCGTGAAAAATGCCACCCCCCTGGTGGAAGTGCGCGCCCGCCGCGTCGGTGGCGCCACCTACCAGGTGCCAATGGAGGTGCGTCAGGAGCGGGGCACGGCCATGGCCTTGCGCTGGCTGGTCAACTTTTCCCGCGCCCGCAATGGCCGCAGCATGGCCCAGAAGCTGGCCGGCGAACTGATGGACGCTGCCAACGAAGCCGGGAGCGCCGTTCGCAAGCGCGAAGAAACCCACAAGATGGCTGAGGCCAACAAGGCCTTCGCCCATTACCGCTACTGATCTGCAGCAGGTCGGAGCAACGGGCACTCCGGCCTCACCCCCCAAGCCCTGCCGAGCACCGTCTCAACCGCTGAGACTGGCCTGCTCTGTAGAGTGACGCCCGCTTTTTGCCTTCTCTCTCGGAGACCTCCCCCGTGGCCCGCGCCTTTCCACTGGAACGCGTCAGAAATATCGGCATCGCCGCCCATATCGACGCGGGTAAAACCACCACCACGGAACGCATCCTGTTCTATTCAGGTGTGGTCCACAAGATGGGCGAGGTCCACGACGGCGCCGCCGTGACCGACTGGATGGAGCAGGAGCGCGAACGGGGCATCACGATCACCGCGGCCGCGATCTCCACCAGCTGGAAGGATCACCGCATCAACATCATCGACACCCCCGGGCACGTCGATTTCACCATCGAAGTCGAACGCTCGATGCGTGTGCTCGATGGCGTGATCGCCGTCTTCTGCGCCGTGGGTGGCGTGCAGCCTCAATCCGAGACGGTGTGGCGCCAGGCGGATCGCTACAGCGTTCCCCGCATGGTGTTCGTCAACAAGATGGACCGCACCGGTGCCGACTTCCTCAAGGTGTACGGCCAGATCAAGGATCGCCTCAAGGCCAAGGCCGTGCCGATTCAGCTGCCCATCGGCGCTGAAGGTGAGCTCAGCGGCATCGTCGACCTCGTCAAGAACCGTGCCTTCATCTACAAAGATGATCTCGGCAAGGACATCGAAGAGACCGACGTCCCGGCCGACATGGCCGATCTGGTCGAAGAGTGGCGCAATGTGCTGATGGAAGCCGTTGCCGAAACCGACGAAGAGCTGATCGAACAGTTCCTCGACAAAGGTGAACTGACCCAGGAGCAACTCCACAACGGCATCCGTGAGGGCGTCCTCAAGCACGGCATGGTGCCGATGCTGTGCGGTTCAGCCTTCAAGAACAAGGGTGTGCAGCTGCTGCTCGATGCGGTGGTCGACTACCTGCCGGCACCCGTGGATGTGCCCCCGATTCAGGGTGTGCTGCCCGACGGCAGCGAAGCGGTGCGCCCCGCCGACGACAAAGAGCCCTTCAGCGCTCTGGCGTTCAAGGTGATGGCCGATCCCTTCGGCAAACTCACGTTCGTGCGGGTTTACTCGGGCGTGCTGCAGAAGGGCAGCTACGTCCTGAACTCGACCAAAGACAACAAGGAGCGGATTTCACGCCTGATTCTGCTCAAGGCCGACGATCGCGAAGAGGTCGACGAACTGCGCGCCGGCGACCTGGGAGCGGTGCTGGGCCTCAAGGACACCACCACCGGCGACACCCTCTGCGTCGATTCCGACCCGATCATTCTCGAGTCGCTGTTCATTCCTGAACCGGTGATTTCGGTGGCCGTGGAGCCGAAGACCAAGGGCGACATGGAGAAGCTCTCCAAGGCGCTGCAATCGCTGTCGGAAGAAGATCCCACCTTCCGCGTGTCGACCGACCCCGAGACCAGCCAGACCGTGATCGCCGGCATGGGTGAGCTACACCTGGAAATACTGGTGGACCGGATGCTGCGCGAATTCAAGGTGGAAGCCAACATCGGCGCTCCTCAAGTCTCCTACCGCGAAACCATCCGCAGCAGCTCCAAAGGGGAAGGCAAGTTCGCCCGCCAGACCGGCGGCAAGGGCCAGTACGGCCACGTGGTGATCGAAATGGAACCCGGTGAAGCGGGTTCAGGGTTCGAGTTCGTCAACAAGATCGTTGGCGGTGTCGTGCCCAAGGAGTACATCGGTCCTGCCGAAAATGGCATGAAGGAGACCTGCGAATCCGGCGTCATCGCAGGTTTCCCGATGATCGATGTGAAGGTCACCATGGTCGACGGTTCGTACCACGACGTCGACTCATCAGAGATGGCGTTCAAGATCGCCGGCTCGATGGCCTTCAAGGATGCGGTCAAGAAGTGCAATCCTGTGCTGCTTGAACCGATGATGAAGGTGGAGGTCGAGATCCCCGAGGATTTCCTCGGTTCGATCATCGGCGACCTCTCCTCGCGCCGCGGCCAGGTCGAAGGGCAATCCGTCGATGACGGAACGTCCAAGGTCCAGGCCAAGGTGCCACTGGCCGAGATGTTCGGCTACGCCACCCAGCTCCGATCCATGACTCAGGGTCGGGGTATCTTCTCGATGGAGTTCAGCCATTACGAGGAAGTTCCTCGCAATGTGGCCGAGGCCATCATCTCCAAGAATCAGGGCAAATCCTGATATCTTCCCCAACCCCTAACCTCCCCGATTCTTTACAACCATGGCTCGCGAGAAGTTCGAAAGGAACAAACCCCACGTCAACATCGGCACCATCGGCCACGTTGACCATGGCAAAACCACCCTGACCGCCGCCATCACCAACGTGCTGGCCAAGAAGGGCATGGCCAAGGCCCAGGCCTATGACCAGATTGATGGTGCTCCTGAAGAGCGTGAACGCGGCATCACCATCAACACCGCCCACGTCGAGTACGAGACCGACAAGCGTCACTACGCCCACGTGGACTGCCCCGGCCACGCCGACTATGTGAAGAACATGATCACCGGTGCCGCCCAGATGGACGGCGCCATCCTTGTGGTGGCCGCCACCGACGGTCCCATGGCCCAGACCAAGGAGCACATCCTGCTGGCCAAGCAGGTGGGCGTGCCCGCCCTGGTGGTCGCCCTCAACAAGTGCGACATGGTGGATGACGAGGAAATCCTCGAGCTCGTGGAGCTCGAAGTGCGCGAGCTGCTGAGCAGCTACGACTTCCCCGGTGACGACATCCCCGTGGTGCAGGTCTCCGGCCTCAAGGCCCTGGAAGGCGATGCCACATGGGAAGGCAAGGTCGACGAACTGATGAAGGCCGTCGACGAGTCGATTCCCGAGCCCGAGCGCGAAATCGACAAGCCGTTCCTGATGGCGGTTGAAGACGTGTTCTCGATCACCGGTCGCGGCACCGTGGCCACCGGCCGCATCGAGCGCGGGAAGGTCAAGGTCGGCGAGGAGATCGAGATCGTCGGCATCAAGGACACCCGCAAGACCACCGTCACCGGTGTCGAGATGTTCCGCAAGCTGCTCGACGAGGGCATGGCTGGCGACAACGTCGGCCTGCTGCTGCGCGGCATCCAGAAGGAAGACATCGAGCGCGGCATGGTGCTGGTCAAGCCCGGCTCCATCACCCCCCACACCAAGTTTGAGGGTGAGGTGTATGTGCTCAAGAAGGAAGAGGGCGGCCGCCACACCCCCTTCTTTGCCGGCTACCGCCCGCAGTTCTACATCCGCACCACGGATGTGACCGGCCAGATCACCGCCTTCACCTCCGACGACGGTGCCAACGTCGAAATGGTGATGCCCGGTGACCGCATCAAGATGACCGGTGAGTTGATCTGCCCGGTGGCCATCGAGCAGGGCATGCGCTTCGCCATCCGCGAAGGCGGCCGCACCATCGGTGCCGGCGTGGTCTCCAAGATCCTCGAGTGAGCCTGAACAGCGCACGGCGTTGATCTAGGGTTTTGGGATGGAGGTGCTCAGCGCTTCCATCCCACCCGCACCTCGACAATTCAGTTCCAGGCAGGTCAACAGACCCTGTCAGCACAACCCCGGCTCAGCAATTGCCGCTGACCATGCCGGTTCTCCGCGATCTCCCCCATGTCCACCGCCATCGCCCAGCAGAAGATCCGCATCCGACTCAAGGCGTTCGACCGCCGCATGCTGGATCTGTCCTGCGAAAAAATCATTGAGACCGCCGATCACACCGCTGCCACAGCGATCGGACCGATCCCCCTGCCGACCAAGCGCAAGATTTACTGCGTGCTGCGCTCGCCCCACGTGGACAAGGATTCCCGCGAGCACTTCGAAACCCGCACCCATCGCCGCATCATCGACATCTTCAGCCCCAGTTCGAAGACCATCGATGCGCTGATGAAGCTGGACCTGCCCAGCGGCGTCGACATCGAAGTCAAGCTCTGATCCGAACCGGCGCCCGGGGGGCTGCACCGCAGACCATGCGGTCGCCGGTTCGGCGTTTCTAGGATTCCTGGAGCAATGGGCGGCGGCATGGGTGAATTGGCTGTGAGGGAGCTGCCGTTATTCCCACTGCCTGATCTGGTGCTGTTTCCGCAGGAGGTGCTGCCCCTGCACATCTTTGAGCCGCGCTATCGCATGATGCTGCGCACGGCGATGGCCGAAGACAAGCGCTTCGGGGTGATCCGCTGGGATCCGGAGGCCCAGGCCATGGCCACGGTGGGGTGCTGCGCCGAAATCCTGCATTGCCAGACCCAGGAGGATGACCGCAGCAATGTCGTCACCATGGGACAGCAGCGCTTCCGGGTGCTCGACGTGCTGCGCGAAGCGCCATTCAGGATGGCGCTGGTGAGCTGGATTGAAGACGAAGCCGGCGATAGCCCCGACCAGCTCGAACAGCTCGCCGGCGAGGTCAAGCAAGCCCTGCAGGATGTGGTCGAGCTCACCGGCAAACTGCTCGGCAAACCGACAGCATTGCCAGCTGATCTGCCCGATCTGCCACGGGAGCTGTCCTTCTGGATCGGCGCCCATCTGGCTGGCCCCGTGGCCGACCAGCAGCAGGCCCTGCTCGAGATCACCGACACCGGCGAGCGGCTGCGCCAGGAATTCGAGCTGCTCGATCACACCCGCCGGCAGCTGGCGGCGCGCACCGTGCTCAAAGACACCTTCACCGCACCCTGACGCTGCTCCCCACAACCTCCACACCATGAGCCGGGCCTACACCGACAGCAGCAGCGTGGCCAAGGCCTATGACAACTGGACCAATGACGCCCTGCTGGAGCGGCTGTGGGGCGATCACATCCATCTGGGGCATTACGGCGAGCCGCCGCAGCGGCGGGATTTTCGCCAGGCCAAGATCGACTTCGTCGATGCCCTGGTGCGCTGGAGCGGCCTCGATCAGCTGGCGCCGGGCTCACGCCTGCTCGATGTGGGCTGCGGCATCGGCGGCAGCAGCCGCATCCTGGCCGCGCGCTACGGCTTTGACGTGCTGGGGATCAGCATCAGCCCAGCCCAGATCGCCCGCGCCCAAGCCCTGACCCCTGCCGAGCTGGCGCCCCGCTGCCGCTTTGCGGTGATGGATGCCCTCAACCTGGAGCTCCCTGACGGGAGCTTTGATGCGGTCTGGAGCGTCGAAGCCTGCCCCCACATGGCCGACAAGCAGCGCTACGCCGATGAGCTGCTGCGCATGCTCAGACCCGGCGGGCGGCTGGCCGTGGCCGACTGGAACCGCCGCGATCCCGCCGCCGGTGCCATGGGCCGCCGCGAGCGCTGGGTGATGCGCCAGCTGCTCGACAACTGGGCCCACCCCGAATTTGCCTCGATCGAGGGGCTCAGCCGCAACCTGCAGGCCAGCAGCCAGGGCGCAGCGATCCAGATCGAGACCGGCGACTGGAGCAAGGCCACCCTGCCCTCGTGGATCGACTCGATCCTCGAGGGGGTGCGGCGGCCGGCCGCGGTGCTGGGTCTGGGCCCCAGGGGGGTGATCCTGGGGCTGCGCGAAATCCCCACGATCCTGCTGATGCACTGGGCCTTTGCCAGCGGGCTGATGCGCTTCGGCGTGTTTCGCGGCCAGAAGCCCGCCTGATCAGGCCGCCAGATCAAGCCTCCTGATGGAGCGGGTAGGCACCAAACAGGGCCAGGTGCTCACACAGGGGCTCAAGATCCTTGAGCACCGACTGCAGCGACGCTGCAGCTGCCTCACCCACCAGCTCCAGGTCCACGAAAAAGATGTATTCGCCCATCTCACGCTTGGAGGGGCGGGACTCGATGTGGCTCATATTGAGGTTGCGGCGCTCGAAGCAGGCCAGGGCCTCGAGCAGTGCGCCGGGGCGGTTGGCATGCAGTGAGAAGGCCAGGCTGGCCAGATCACCCTGGGCCGCCCGTTCCCCGCGGCGCAGCAGCAGAAAGCGGGTGCAGTTGCCGGCCACATCGTTGATCGGATAGGCCAGCACCTCCAAGCCGTGCTCGCGACCCGCCTCAAGCGAGGCGATCGCGGCGCGGAAGCGGCTACCGCGCACCATGCGCGCCGCTTCGGCGGTGGAGTTGGTCGGCAGCTGCAGCGCTGCAGGCAGCTGCTCGGCCAGCCACTGGCTGCACTGGGCCAGGGCCTGGGGGTGGGAGAGCACCTCACTGACGGCAGTCAGGGGGCCACTGCCCACAAGGGCATGGCGAATGGGCAGCACCAACGCGCGACTGACCGCCAGATCGGCATGCTCCCAAAGGGCATCGAGGGCTGCCGTCACACCCCCCTCCACCGAATTCTCGACCGGCACCACCGCAGCATCACAAGCACCAGCGGCCAGGGCCTGCACCACGGCGCGAATGCTCGGCTGTGGCACCAGGGCAGGGTCGGTCCAGCTCTGCAGCTCCGCCAGACGCCGGGCCGCCTGCTCGCCATAGGTGCCGCTGGGTCCGAGAAAAGCGATGCGCATGGCAGCCAACGCAAGAGCGATCGATAGGATCATGCCGCCCCGGCCAGCTGGCCATGCCCTTGGCCTTCAGTGCCAGCCAGCAACTGAATCTGGCCGTCAAGACCAACGCCGCCCATCTGGCCACCTACCTGCAGCAGGAACAGCGGGTGGTGGAGGCGCTGCTGGATCCGGATCAGCTGGAGCCTCTGGGGCCCGGCCATTACCGCTACACAGTGAGCCAGCTGCAGGTGTTTCAGCTGCGCATCCAGCCGATCGTTGATCTGCAGACCCACCTCGACGAGGGCCGCCTCGAGCTCATGGCCAGTGATTGCCAGCTGCAGGGCCTGGGCCTGGTCGACGATTTCAGCCTGACCCTGCGCTCCTGGCTGCGGGCCACACCACGGGGGCTCGAAGGTGAGGCCACCCTGTCGGTGGAGGTGAGCCAGCCGCCCTTGCTGCGATTGATCCCTGCCCCGGTGCTGGAAGCCACCGGCCATTCGCTGCTGGCCGGCATCCTGCTGGGCATCAAGGCACGGGTGGGCCAGCAGCTGCTCAGCGACTTTGATCAGTGGCTACAGGCGGGTTCCACACGGGAAGCTGGGTTGCCGACAACGTCCCCAGAAAGCTGCGCCGGTGCAGAGGGGTGAGCCCCAGAGCCAGCAGCGCCTGACGGTGGGCGGCCGTGCCGTAGCCGGCATGGCGCTCCAGCCCGTAGCCCGGATAACGCTGGGCCAGCCGGGTGATCAACGCATCGCGGGCCTGTTTGGCGAGCACACTGGCAGCCGCGATCGCCAGACAGTGACGATCGCCGGCCACCAGGGTGCATTGGGGGCCGCTCCATGGCCGCAGCGGCAGCGTGCCATCGACCACCACCAGCCGGGGCCGCCAGGGCCGGCGCTGCAGAGCCCGCAGCATCGCCAACTCCGTGGCCGGGCGGATGCCCAGGCGATCAATCTCTGCAGCTGAAGCCTGGCCCAGGGCGTAGTCGCTGGCCCAGGCTTCGATCAGAGGCACCAGCGCAGCGCGGCGCCGGGCGCTCAGGCGCTTGCTGTCGGTGAGGCCGGCAGCGGCCAGGGGCGCATGGGCCTCCGCAGGCAGTTGCACCGCCGCGGCAAACACGGGGCCAAACAGGCTGCCGCGGCCCACTTCATCGACCCCGGCGCAAGCACCGGGGTCGAGCCCCAGATAAGGATCGGCTGGGGTTGCGCGGCGAACGGCGTCAGCCGCTGGCCGAGGAGCGGCGCCGCCGGCGCCTGGGCTCACCATCGGCATCACCCGCATCACTGTCACTGGCCCCCTCCGACTCAAGCTCAGGCGCACCCTCAGAGCGCTTCGTTGTGGTGGCAGCCCTGCTGACCGAAGCCACGGCCTTGCTGGCCCGGCTGGGAACCGACACCGTGAGCAGCGGTTCGCTGTCGGCGCTGTCATCGGGCAGTGGCGTGATGTCGACCGGCCCGCTTTCCGTGGAAGCCGGAGCGTCGCTGCCACCACGCCCCCGCCGCCGCCGGCGACCACCACTGGCAGCCAACTGGGCCCTGGCCTCATCGACCACGGCCTCGGCATCATCGCCAGGGCGCACCACCCGCACCAACAGGTTGTCACTCTCCGGCTGGGGATCGAGAAGCAAGGCCGGGCTCAGACCCATCCAGCCATAGACCAGCTCCTGGCTGGGATCCATGGGCACAGCCACCACCTCCAGCTCAGGCCTGCGACCACCGCTGGGCTCGGCAGCCTCAGCGCCAGGCTCGAAGGCCGCTGGTTCTGGGGTGACGGTGGCTTCAACGAGCATCGACTCAGCCGAAGCACGCCCGCCGCGCCCGCCGCGGCGCCTGCGGCCACCGCTCTCAGCGGCCGAGGGGCTGGTGACCTCAGAGCGGGCCGAAGCGGCGGAACGCACCAAACCAGTGCTGGTCGCCAACGGTTGCAAGGTGTCCTTGCCGGGAAGCACGGCCACATGGCCCAGCCCACCGCAGCTGGGGCAGGCCCGCCCGAACAGTTCGTAGATGTTCTGACCCTGGCGCTTGCGGGTGAGCTCCACCAGGCCGAGTTCGGTGATCGAAGCGATCTGCGGCCGGGCGGCGTCGTGACGCACCGCCTGGGTGAAGTGCTCCAGCAGCTGCAGCTGGTCGCGGCGGGACTCCATGTCGATGAAATCGACGATCACCACCCCACCGATGTTGCGCAGTTTCAGCTGGCGGGCAATCTCAACGGCTGCTTCACAGTTGGTCCACAAGACGGTTTCGCGGGCATTGGCGGAGCGGGTGAATGAGCCCGAGTTGACGTCGATGACGGTGAGGGCCTCGGTGGGTTCGATGATGATGTAGCCACCAGAGGGCAGATCGACCCGCGGCTTGAGGGCATCGCGGATCGCAG
This sequence comes from Cyanobacteria bacterium M_surface_7_m2_040, assembly GCA_016882555.1. GTDB lineage: Bacteria > Cyanobacteriota > Cyanobacteriia > PCC-6307 > Cyanobiaceae > RGUW01. The sequence goes on along the minus strand of VGPQ01000006.1, from coordinate 2,749 downwards.
CATTGACCTTGTAATGCTCGAGGATCTCGCTGGCTTCGCGATGACACTCGACCACAGGGCTCTCGGGATCGGCGCCGAGAAAGGCGCTCACCCGCGACACCGCGTCGGCACCGTCGACCACCACACGGCGCACCTCAGGGGTGTAGTGGTCGCGCAGGATGCGATGGATGAAATCTTCGTCGCGATTGAGCAGCACCGGCGGATTGGCGCTCTCAGCCGCGGCCTGAATCGATTCCCATTGACGCAACAGCGATTCCAGGTCATCGATCAGCAGCTCTTCACTGACCCCTTCGGCTTCGGTGCGGATCAGCAGGCCAGAGCCTGGGGGCTTGATCAGAACACCGAGGGCGCGCAGGCGATTGCGTTCGTTTTCACCGTTGATGCGCCGGGAGATGTTGACCCCCTGGCCATGGGGCTGCAACACCAGGAAGCGGCCGGGCAGGGTGAGGTTGCCGGTGAGCCTGGGGCCCTTGGTCCCGGTGGGCTCCTTCATCACCTGCACGAGCACCTTCTGACGAGGCTCGAGCAGCTCGGTGATGCCGGCGCCACCCTTTTTGAGCTTTAACGGACCGAGATCCGTGATGTGAATGAAGCCATTTTTTTCGCTTTCACCGATGTTGACGAAAGCGGCATCAATGCCGGGAAGTACATTTTCAACCGTTCCCAGATAAACGTCGCCGATTTGATAGCGACCTTGGGCAACGATCAGTTCATCGACGCGCTCATCGGTGAGAACCGCGGCGATCCGCAGTTGCTCGGCGATGACGATCTGCTGTGGCATGGAGGATGGGGTGGGCCCTGATGTGCCCTGCTGGCGAAGGGAGCTGCGGCGTGTGAGTGCCCTGCTGAATTGGCAGCGGCATGATCAAAATGCTGGTGGGGCCAAGGAAGGCTGGGCCTGTCCTGGCGCCTGGGTGTGCTGAGCTGGGCTTGCCGACTTGGTTTGACTCAACCGAAGTCAGCAGCTGAGGATCTTGGCAACGATGCCAAGACGAGCAACCTGGGATGCCGCGTGAACAGCTGAGCTGCTCTGGAACAGCCTCCCGGAAGTCAGATGAGATCAGAATTTCGGGGAAGCCATTAAGCCGACTGCAACAACCCTTTGATGGCGTAGACGATCGAAAGATGTCGATCGATCTTCAGCCTGGATGTCCAGTGGCTTTGGTGCAATTTAGCACGGTTGCAGCTCCAGTGCCTGCCGCTGCAACTGGCTCAGCACAAGCCGCCGTCCCAGGCGTTCAGCGAGCCAATGCTGAATCTGTTGTGGCCTGATGCTGCGCCCCTGGGGATCGATCGCCGCCGCCAACTGCAACCGCACCGCCCCTACCTGACTGGCGACAGGCCCTGCCGCATCGACTTGATCGAGGAGCGTCAGAGCCAGCAGATCGGGACGGCACTCCCGTTGGCGCGGCCGACCTTTCTTGTCGGTGTCATGCCAGATCAGGCTGGGTTCAGCCAGCAGACCCGTGATGGCCTGCTGCCAAGCAACCGCCGTGGGCTCGGCCTGGGGCCCTGAGGCTCTGGACGAATCCGGCTCCATCGCCAGTGCAAAACACCAGCGCGCCGCCGTCAGCTCCTGCGACAGGCTCGGTCCAAACACCGGCACCTGGGCAGCCGAGAGCAACGGAAACTCAGGCGTGAGCTCGGCCTGCAGCCGCTGACGCACCACGGCAGGATCCACAGGCTCGGTGAACTCCAGATCCATCCATTCGCCCAATCCCTCCGCTCCCATCGGCAGCGACAGGGCCAGCTGCAAGCGCGGCAGCGGGTGAAAGCCGCCGGTGAAACTCACCGGCAGCCCGGTGCGGCGCAGAGCCCGCTCGAGCAGGCGCAGGGTGTCGAGATGGCTGATCAAGGCCAGGGAGCCCGTTTTGGCGAACCCGAGCCGCAACCGGCACACCCGCTCACTGGCCGGCGCCCGCTGGGGCAGGGCCGGTGGGATCGGCGGCGGCGGGATCACCACGTTGTGGCCCAACTCGGGGCCGCAGACGCCGCAGCTGCTGCAGCCCTCAAACGAGCAGTCGGGCACCACGGCGGCGGCCAGGGCGTTGTTGAGGTCTTCGGCCAGCCAGCGCTTGTCGAGCCCCGAATCGATGTGGTCCCAGGGCAGCGGCTGGCTGCAGAACGCGTCCAGATCATCAGGGCTCAGGGCCTCGGCGGCACTCCAGGCCCCCAGCTCCAGGGCCCGGTAGCGGCCGCCCAGGCCGGCGGCCTCGATCGCGCCAGTCCAGGCGTGGTGGCTGCGTTCGGCCGACTCAAACCAGGCATCCATGGCGGCCCCGGCCCGCCAGGCGGCCTCGATCACCGGGGCCACGCGGCGGTCGCCGCGGCCGATGAAGTCTTCGATCGCCGAAAGTCGCACATCAGTGACGTTGATCTTGAGGCCCCGCAGCTGGCGAAAGGCCCCTTTGAGCAGCTGCTGGCGCCGCTCAAACTCAGCGGTGCTGACGCTGTGCCACTGGAACGGCGTGTGCGGCTTGGGGGTGAAGTTGGAGATGGTGATGTTGAGCTCCAGCCGCCCCAGGTCGCCGCACTGCTGCTGCAGCGCGCGACACGTGTCGGCAATACCGAGCACGTCGGCGTCGGTTTCACCCGGCAAGCCGATCATGAAATAGAGCTTCACCTTGCGGTAGCCCTGCTGCATCGCCGTGCGGATGCCGCTCAGCAGCTCGGCATCGGTCAGACCCTTGTTGACGATGTCGCGCAGGCGCTGGGTGCCGGCCTCGGGCGCAAAGGTGAGCCCCCCTTT
>VGPQ01000005.1 GCA_016882555.1 Cyanobacteria bacterium M_surface_7_m2_040 | reverse complement strand
CGATCAGGTGCAGGATCTCGGTGATCGCTTTGAGCAACGGGTCGAAGGCTGGCTGGAAGAGCCCCCTTGGCAGGAAGGTGACAAGGTGCGCGATCCAATGCCGCCGTCCTGGGCCGATCAGCCCCGTCAGCACCAGGACCCCGAACCCTGGGAGTTCGAGGACTGGGATCGGGATCCTGCTGACGACGCCCCGCCGTCGCGTCAGCGTTCGCGCGGGCGCAGTCGACAGTCCGATCAGGACACCGACACCGACCCCTGGATCTGATACTGGAGGGCTGACGCCCCGCCGCCGTGCCTTCGTCTGCGCCCCAGCCCGACTATCCCCTGGCCGAGGCCCTGAAGAAGGAGAACCTGTCGCAGGCTGATTACGACGAGATCTGCCGGCGCCTGGGCCGCGCCCCCAACCGAGCCGAGCTGGGCATGTTCGGCGTGATGTGGTCGGAGCATTGCTGCTACCGCAACTCGCGGCCGCTGCTGTCGGGCTTTCCCACCAGCGGTCCGCGCATCCTGGTGGGCCCCGGCGAGAACGCCGGTGTGGTTGATCTGGGTGAAGGCCAGCGCCTGGCCTTCAAGATCGAGAGCCACAACCACCCTTCGGCTGTGGAGCCGTTCCAGGGCGCAGCCACCGGCGTGGGCGGCATCCTGCGCGACATCTTCACCATGGGTGCACGGCCGATCGCCCTGCTCAACGCCCTGCGCTTCGGACCCCTCGAGGACGAACGCAACGTCGGGCTCATGGAGGGCGTGGTGGCCGGCATCGCCCACTACGGCAACTGCGTGGGTGTGCCCACCGTGGGCGGCGAGGTGGCCTTTGACCCCAGCTACAGCGGCAACCCACTGGTCAATGCCATGGCCCTGGGGCTGATGGAGACCGAGACGATCGTGTGCTCCGGCGCTGAAGGGGTGGGCTATCCGGTGGTCTACGTGGGCAGCACCACCGGCCGCGATGGCATGGGCGGCGCCAGCTTTGCCAGCGCCGAGCTCAGTGAGGCCAGTCTCGACGATCGTCCCGCCGTGCAGGTGGGCGATCCGTTTCTGGAGAAGGGCCTGATCGAAGCCTGCCTCGAGGCGTTCCAGAGCGGCGATGTGGTGGCGGCGCAAGACATGGGCGCCGCCGGTCTCACCTGCAGCTGCTCGGAGATGGCGGCCAAGGGCGGTTTGGGCATTGAGCTCGATCTCGATCGGGTGCCGGCGCGCGAGGCGGGCATGACCGCCTACGAATTTCTGCTCAGCGAATCCCAGGAGCGCATGCTGTTCGTGGTCAAGCCCGGCCGCGAACACGCGCTCATGGCCCGCTTCACCCGCTGGGGCCTGCAGGCGGCCGTGGTGGGCCGCGTGCTCGAAGACAACGTCGTGCGGGTGCTGCAGCACGGCCAGGTGGCCGCCGAGGTGCCCGCCAGCGCCCTGGCCGACGACACCCCGATCAACCATCACGACCTGCTGGCTGAGCCGCCCGTTGAGATCCAGGCCCACTGGCGCTGGTCCGAAGACCAGCTGCCACCTGCCGGCACTGGCGGCATCACGCCGGAGGCTGGCGAGCGCGCCGGTCAGACCACCAGCTGGAACGCCGTGCTGTTGGCGTTGCTTGACGATCCCACCATCGCCTCCAAACGCTGGGTCTATCGCCAGTACGACCACCAGGTGCAGGCCAACACGGTGGTGCCCCCTGGCGGCGCCGATGCGGCCGTGGTGCGGCTACGGCCCCAGCAGGGCGAGGGGTCACTTACGCCAGCCAGCCGCGGTGTGGCGGCGGTGGTCGACTGCCCCAACCGCTGGGTGGCCCTTGATCCCGAGCGCGGCGGCATGGCGGCGGTGGCCGAGGCGGCCCGCAACCTCAGCTGCGTCGGCGCCGAACCGCTGGCGATCACCGACAACCTCAACTTCCCCTCCCCCGACACGGCCACCGGCTACTGGCAGCTGGCCCTGGCCTGCCGCGGCCTCTCGGCCGCCTGCACGGCGCTCAACACCCCGGTCACCGGCGGCAACGTCTCGCTGTACAACGAGACCCGCCTGCCCGACGGGTCGATGCAGCCGATTCACCCCACGCCGGTGGTGGGCATGGTGGGTCTGGTGCACGATTTGAGTCGCCTCTGTGGCTTGGCCTGGCGTCAGCCGGGTGATGCCATCTGGCTGCTGGGGGTGCCCCTGGAGACGGGCGAGGCTCCCGCCGATGGGCGCCTGGGCCTGGCCGGCAGCAGCTATCAGGAGCGGATCCACGGAGCCGTCACGGGGCGCCCGCCCGAGGTGGACCTGGAGCTGGAACGGTCGGTTCAGGGCGTGTTGCGCCAAGCAATTGGCCAGGGGCTGGTGGCGTCTGCCCACGACCTCAGCGACGGCGGTCTGGCCGTGGCGCTGGCCGAATGCTGCATCGCCAGTGGCCTGGGGGCGCGCATCGACCTGCCGGCCTCGCGGGCACGCCTCGATCGGCTGTTGTTCGCCGAGGGGGGTGCCCGCGTTCTGGTGAGTGTGGCGGCCGATCAGCTCGCTGCCTTGGAGCAGCTGCTGCTGGGGGTGCCGGCTCAGCAACTGGGGCTGGTCACGGCTGCGGCCCAGCTGCAGATCCAGGTTGGCCCGGAGCTGCTGTTGGATCAACCGCTCGCGGCGCTCAGCACGGTGTTTGAGCAGGCGATCCCACGCCGCATCGGCAGTGCGGTTCCGCCCACGGCCTGAGGAAACGGCCTGATGCAGAATGCTGCTTGACGGATGCAGCCGGGTTCTGTGAACGACGTTGCTTCTTCGTCTCTGCGGGCTTCAGTGCCTTCGACCAGCCCCGAGCGTCCCGACAAACCGGAGGAAGCCTGCGGCGTGTTTGCCGTGCTGGCAAGCGGCCAACCCGTGGCCAACCTCACCTATTTCGGCCTGTACGCCCTTCAGCACCGCGGTCAGGAATCGGCCGGCATCGCTGTCTTTGACAGCGCCAACCAGGTGCGCCTCCACAAGAACATGGGCCTGGTGTCCCAGGTGTTCGATCAGGCCGTGCTCGAGCGTTTGCGCGGTGATCTGGCGATCGGCCACAACCGCTACTCGACCACCGGCAGCAGCAAGGTCTGCAATGCCCAGCCGGTGCTGTTGATGACCAGGCTCGGTCCGCTCGCCCTGGCCCACAACGGCAACCTGGTGAATGCGGCTGAGTTGCGCCAGTCGTTGCTTGAGTATACCGACCAGTTCAACTCCAGCACCGATTCCGAGCTGATCGCCTTTGCGATTCAGCAGGAGGTGAACCGTGGCCTTGGCTGGGACGCGGCGATCCGTGCGGCTGCGGCCCGGTGCCGTGGTGCCTTCAGCCTGGTGATCGGCACACCGGAGGGCTTGTTCGCCCTGCGCGATGGCCACGGGATTCGCCCGCTGGTGTTCGGCCATCTCGGTGAGCTCGAGCAGGCTCAGTGGGTGGTGAGCAGCGAGACCTGTGGCCTCGACATCATCGGTGCCGCCTACGACGACGATGTGCAGCCCGGCGAACTGATCCATTTCGCCAGCGGCGCCGCTCAGCCGCACCGCGACCGCTGGTGCCACGAGCCCGCCAAGTTGTGCGTGTTTGAAATGATCTATTTCGCCCGCCCCGACAGCCGCTTTTTCGGGGAGTCGCTGTACAGCTACCGGGTGCGCATCGGTGAAACCCTGGCCCGTGAGACCCCGGTGGAGGCTGACATCGTCATCGGTGTGCCCGACTCGGGGATTCCGGCGGCGATCGGCTACTCCCAGGTGAGCGGCATCCCCTACGGCGATGGTCTGATCAAGAACCGCTACGTGGGGCGCACCTTCATTCAGCCCACCCAGGCCATGCGCGAGGCCGGCATTCGCGTCAAGCTCAACCCCCTGCCCGATGTGCTGGCCGGCAAGCGCGTGGTGGTGATCGACGACTCGATCGTGCGCGGCACCACCAGCCGCAAGCTGGTGGCGGCGCTGCGCGATGCCGGTGCCACGGCGGTGCACATGCGCATCAGCTCGCCGGCGGTCACCCACCCTTGTTTCTACGGGATCGACACCGACACCCAGGACCAACTGATCGCCGCCCGGCTCACCCTCGAGGAGATCACCGCCCATCTGGGGGTTGATTCGCTCGCCTACTTGAGCAAAGAGGGCATGGTGGAGGCGGCCCAGACCCAGGCCGGCCAGTTCTGCACCGCCTGCTTTGACGGCGCCTATCCGATCGTCATGGATGACAGCGTGCGCTCCAGCAAGCTGATGCTCGAACCCGGCGGCCTGGCCGCGGGCCTCAGCCGCTGATCAGGGGCACCAGCTCGGCCACCCGCTGCTGGCCCTGCAGACCAAGCAGCTGGCCTGGTGTGGAGGGATCCTCCAGGGGCAAGGCTGTGATGTCCAGACGCAGGCTGGTGCTGCCGCCCTCCAGCTGCACCCCCACCAGGCCGGCGTCGTTGCCGACCAGATCCACCAGGGTGTCGTTGCGGTTCTGGAATTGCAGCCCGATCTGGCCCAGATCACCGCGCAGGCAAGGACGCAGCTGAGCCACTTCGAGGCGTTTGATCTGACCCAGCTGTGTGGCCAGCAGCACGCCTCCGGAATCCCACACCTCGGCAGCCCCCACGATTGCTTCGCCCGGCAGCAGGCGCATCAGCATCGAACCCTGGGCCGTGCGGCCCATCAACGGCAGGTTGCTGTCGTTCACCGCCAGCCGCAGCAGCCGCGCGGTGGAGCTGGCCACCACCACTTCCCCACCCTCGCGGCACACCACCACCCGTTGCAGGGTCACCCCTTCCTTGAGTTTGAGCACGGTGGCGGCCCGGCCGGAGAGGTCCTGGAAGTCTTCGAGCGGTAGCCGTTTGAAGCGGCCGTCACTGCTGAGCAGCCCGAGGGTTGCATCGGCGGTGTTGGGCAGGGGGAGCACCTGCACCACCGGATCGCCGTTGAGGCCATCGGGTAGGAACCGATCCAGGTTGCCGGGCTGCTGGCCGGCAAATTCCCAGCGCAGCAGAGCCACCCGTCCACTGGCCGTAAAAGCCAGCAGAGCAGGCTGCTGGCTGGTGGGCAGGATCAAGCGCGCCAGTGCGGGGTGATCCCCCAGGGGGGCTGCCTCGTCGAGATGCAGGCGCCCCAGCATCTGTGGGGTCACGATCTTGACGCTGCCGTCGGCCTGGATCAGCAGACGGCTGTCGCCTGCCAGAGCCGCCAAGGCCTGTTGCCGCTGCAATTCAGCATTGGGTCTGACCGCCGCCGCCCGCTGGGCCACCAGTTCATCGCCGCCTTCGATCAGGCGGGTGCGCCGCGGCGTGGCAAAGCGTTTCTTGAGCGTTTTGAGCTCGGTGATCAGGGTGTCGAGCAGGGCGCTGCGGTCATCCAGCAGGTGGCGCAGTCGCAGGCGCTCCTGGCGCAGGTCGTCAGCTTCCTGCCGCAGGCCCTCCTGCTCCAGGCCGGTGAGCCGCCGCAGCGGCATTGCCAGCACGGCATCAGCCTGGCGTTCGCTCAGGTCGAGGTGCACCTGCAGGCTGGCCCGGGCGCTGGCGGCATCCCGGGCTTCGCTGATCAACGCGATCACCCGTTGCAGCGCATCGAGGGCCTTGATCAGGCCTTCAACCACCTCAAGCCGGTCTTCGCACTTCTTGAGCGCGTGACGGGTGCGCCGGATCAGTGTGAGCTCGCGGTACTCAAGAAATTCCTGCAGCAGTTGCCGCAGCGACAGCTGCACCGGCTGGCCATTCACCAGGGCCAGCAGGATCGCGCCGAAGTTGCTCTGCAGGGCGGTGCGCCGTTGCAGATCGGCCAGCACCGTTTCGGCATTGGCGTCGCGCCGCAGCTCCACCATGATTCGCATGCCGTCGCGATCGCTTTCGTCGCGGATGTCGGCGATGCCGCCGATCTTGCCCTCATTGACCTGTTCGGCGAGCTTTTCGATCCAGCCCGCCTTGCTCAGCTGGTAGGGCAATTCGGTCACCACCACAGCGCTGCGACGGTGCCGTCCCTTGCCCGGTTGCACCTCTTCGATGTGGGCCACACCGCGCATCGGAATGCTGCCGCGACCATTGAGGTAGGTCTCGCGCACGCCGCTGCCGATCAGCACTTCGCCGCCCGTGGGGAAATCGGGGCCGGGCACCAGTTCGAGCAGTTTGTCGTCGCTCAGATCGGGCTTGCGCACCAGCGCCACCAGGGCATCCACCACCTCGCCGAGGTTGTGGGGCGGAATGTTGGTGGCCATGCCCACGGCGATGCCGGTGCAGCCGTTGAGGATCAGGAACGGCAGCTGGGCCGGCAGCACCGTGGGCTCCTGCTGGGAGCCATCGAAGTTGGGCGCGAAGTCGACGGTGTCGTTGCCGATCTCATCCAGCAACCCTTCGTTGGCGATCGGCGCCAGCCGGGTTTCCGTGTATCGCATCGCCGCCGGCGGGTCGTCGTCGACCGAGCCGAAGTTGCCGTGGCCATCGAGCAGCGGGTTTCGGCTGGCGAAGGTCTGCACCAGGCGCACCAGGGCGTCATAGACCGCCTGATCGCCGTGGGGGTGGTACTTGCCGAGCACGTCGCCCACCACCCGGGCGCACTTGCGGTAGGGCCGATCCGGGGTCAGCCCCAGTTCGTGCATGGCGTACAGAATTCGCCGCTGCACCGGTTTGAGCCCGTCGCGCACGTCGGGCAGGGCGCGCCCGACGATCACGCTCATCGCGTACTCGAGGTACGAGCGCTGCATCTCCTGATGCAGCGCGATGGGCTGAATGCGCGGGTCTTCGGGTCGCTCCTCGGCCATCCGGTGCTGCGACGTGAGGGCAGACGATGGCGCTCAGCCTACAGATCTTCTTCGGTGTTTCCCTCGGGTGACGCGTTGGCATGGGCGCGCTCCACCACAGGCTTCAGCTCCTGCTCGGCCAGCAGCAGCTGGGTGACCGCCCGCAGCTTCGGTCCCCAGAGCTGTTCCTTCTGGTAGCTCTCCAACACATAGTTGGGGTCGCCATTGAGGGCCTGACCCGCCAGTTTGATCGCCTCCTCGCGTTCCTTCGGCTGACCCTGGGCAAACAGCCCGGCCGCCAGCGCCAAGGTGGGTTCGGCTGCATCGGGCTTGATCTTCAGGACCCGGCGCCAGCGGTTGAGCGCCGCTTGACGCTCTCCCTGTTCAAACAGCACCAGGGCCTGGTTGTTGATCGCTTCCCAGAAATCGGCGCGCAGGGCCGAAGCCCGTTCGAAGTCGGCCAGGGCGCCGCGGCTGTTGCCCGTTAACAGTTGGGCATTGCCCAGATCGAAGTAAGCCCCGGCATTGCGGCCATCGAGCTTGAGACCCTCCTGCAACAGCCCGATCGCGTCCTTGGGGTTGCCATTGCGCAGCGCCAGCGAGCCCTCGGCAAACCAGATGCCGGCGTTGCGGGGATCGAGTTGCTTGGCCCGGGTGAGGGTGATCCCGGCGGCTTTGGTCTGGTTGCTGCGCAGCTGGGCCTCAGCGAGCAGCAGCCAGCCGCGGGGGTCGTCGGGCAGCAGCTGCACGGTGAGGGCGGCCAGCCGCGCCGCATCCGCCGCCTGGCCCATGCGCAGCAGTCGCCCTGCGGCCTGGGCGATACCCAGACCGGCACCCTCCAACTCCTGTTCCCGGGGCACGTAGACGTAGGGCACCAACGCCTGGGCGGGTTGCGGCGCCCCCAGACAGATCGCGCTGAGCACCCCGGCTGCCAGCAGCGAGGTCAGGCCGGTGCGCCCTGCAGCGGTGATCTTCCGGCGCTGAACGCGCTCCCCCATGGCTTCAAGACAGATGGCGTCAGCCTAGGGAGCGAATGTTGCGCCGCCACTGGGCCGGTTTGATGCGGCGCAGGGCTGAGGCGCGCAGCAGGGTGTCCCAGGTCTGATCACTCCAACCCAGCGCCGTCTCGGCCTGCAGGTTGAGCAGCCAGGGCCGCGGTTGCAGATCCGCATCCGTGCTGCTGGCTGGGGCGCGGTTCCAGGGGCAGACCTCTTGGCAGATGTCGCAACCGGCCACCCAGGGGGCCATCGCCCGGGTGATCGACGCTGGCAGCTCGGTGTCCCGGTTTTCAATCGTGTGAAAAGCGATGCAGCGGCGGCTGTCGACCACAAACGGTTCGACGATGGCGCCGGTGGGGCAGGCGTCGATGCAGGCGTTGCAGCTGCCGCAGAGGGGTTCGGCGGGTTGGTCGGCCGGCAGCTCAACCGTCATCAGCAGGTGGCCCAGCAGCAGCCATGAGCCCTGGTCCCGGTTGATCAGGTTGCTGTGCTTGCCGATCCAGCCGAGGCCCGCCTCCTCGGCCCAGGCCTTGTCCATCAGCGGAGCGCTGTCGACACAGGCCCGCCAGCGCACTCCAGGGCATGCCTGCTCCAACCAGCGGCCCAGTTGGCGCAGGCGCTGATCGATCACGCGGTGATAGTCGCGACCCCAGCCGTAACGGGCCACCGCCAGGGCCCCCGGCTGCCGCTGCACGTTGATGTAATGGTGGAGCCCCACGGCGAGCACACTGCGCACCCCGGGCAGCAGCGCTTCGATCTGACGCCTGCGGGGATCCGCCATCCAGCCCATCTGCGCCTGATGGCCCGCGGCCAGCCACCGTTCCAGGGCCGCTGTGCGCAGGTGCAGGCGGCTGCTGGCCGCGATCGCGGCGATGCCCACCGGGTTGAATCCGCGCTGCTTCGCCTGCTGCTTGAGCGACGCGGCGAGGGCTTCACGATCGGTTGCCCCGGTTCTGGCAGAGCTGCCTGTCACCCGTACAGTGCGACCGCTATCAGTCTGCTTTGAGTCGCTCGTGAGCACTGCATCCTCCGGTCGTCTGGTCCCTGTGCTGCGTTGGATCGGCATCACCTTGGTGGTGCTGCTCGGTCTGCAGCTTTCCGTGCTGCTCAGCGGCTGGAACTGGGGTGAGGAGAGCTACCGGCAGCTGTTCGTGCAGGTGTTGGTGAGCCAGGCACCCATGGCCCTGGTGGGTCTGGTGCTGATGCTGTTGGCCTCCCGTCTGGAGTCGCTGCAGGAGCGCACCGCGCTCAAGATCACCACCGGGGTGCTCAGCATCCTGTTGGCCCTGGCCCTGCTGGTGGCGGTGCCGGTGTCGATCAGTGGTGATCGTGCCCTGGTGGACCAGGCCGATCAGCAGCTTCAGGCGGGCTCGGCTCAGGTGGAGATGATGCGCTCCCAGCTTGCTGCCGCCAGTCCCGAAGCCCTCGATCAGCTGGTTCAGCAGGCTGAACAGGCCGGCCAACTGCCCGCCAAGGCCAGCCCCGAGCAGAAGCGTGAGCTGGTCAAGCAGCTGATGTCTCGCCAGGTGAAACGGGCCGAAGATCAACTCAGCCAACAGCGCAAGGCCCGCGACATCACGGTGAACCAGCGCCGCATCGGCGGCACCCTGAGCGCGGTGGTGCTGCTGGTGGCCTTTGTGTTGATCGCCTTGGTCGCCCTGCTGTGACGGTCATCCCACCCCTGCCGATGGGCAGGGGTGTGCCGGTGCCTGGCTAAGTTGCCATTGGTTCCACATGGCGCAGCAGGGATTTTCAGGTGGTGCCCTCCAGCCCTAGACCCGACGATGCTTTGGGCGATCGCCTTCAGCAGGATCTCAAGAATGATCTGATCGCCGGCCTGCTGGTGGTGATTCCACTGGCCACCACGATCTGGTTGGCCACCACTGTCAGCCGTTTTGTGCTGGCTTTTTTGACATCGATTCCCAAGCAGTTCAATCCTTTCAACACCCTCAATCCGGTGTTGCAGGAACTGATCAACCTGGGGGTCGGTCTGCTGGTGCCACTGCTGGGCATCCTGCTGATCGGTCTGATGGCCCGCAACATCGTGGGCCGCTGGCTGCTCGAATTCGGCGAGGGAACGCTGCTGCGCATTCCCCTGGCGGGCTCCGTCTACAAGACCCTCAAGCAGCTGCTGGAAACTTTTCTGCAGAGCAATTCCAGCCGTTTTCGGCGGGTGGTGCTGGTCGAATACCCGCGTGAGGGGCTGTATGCCCTCGGTTTTGTCACCGGCGAGCTCGGTGCTTCGTTGCAAAGCGGTTTCGGCGAAACCATGCTCAGCGTGTTCATCCCCACCGCTCCGAATCCCACCACCGGTTGGTATGCGGTGGTGCCGGAGCGCTCGGTGCGGGATCTGCAGATTTCGGTGGAGGATGCCTTCCGCACGATCATTTCGGCCGGCATTGTCAGTCCCGATGATCGTGAACCCGTGTCCAACCGCAGCTTCTCCAGCCTGCTGGCCCAGTTGCGCGCTCCCCAGCTCTCCTGATGCAGAGTCGAACACTGGCCCGCGAACTGGCCCTGCTGATGCTGGGTCAGATCAGCGATCGCGATGGACCTCAGGCGTCTGCAGTCCAACGAGAGCTGGCCGACAGCACCATGATCGATCTGTTGCAGCGGGCGCTGTCTGGCCTGCAGGAGCACGTGCGCGAGGCCCTCGACCGTTCGGCCGACGATCTCCAGAACGCCCAGCAGCAGCTGCTTGACAGTGAATTGCGCGATGCCGGAGAGGCCCAGCAGGTTGCGACCGTGCGTGAGCACCTCCGCGGCGGCCTTGCGCTGGCGGAGTTGGCGCTCAACCGCCTGTCGGCCGGCCTTGAGTTGCCGCGCCTGCTGCTGCTGGCCGATCAGCCCGAGGTGCGCCGCGATGCCATTGCCCGGGCGCGGGCCGTGCTGCAGAACCGGGAGCAGATTGATCAGCGCCTCGATCAGGTCATGGAGGGCTGGCGACTGATGCGCCTGCCCCGCATCGATCGCGACATTTTGCGCCTTGCCGCTGTCGACCTTGAGAGCTTCGGCACACCGGCGGCGGTCACCTGCAATGAAGCCGTCGAACTCGCCCATCGCTACAGCGATGAGCAGGGACGCCGCATGATCCATGGCGTCCTGCGCCGGCTCACCTCAGCGGCACCAAGGGTCTGAGCGGGTTTTCCGGCCATGGTTTACGACTGGTTCAATCGCACCGCCGCCGAGCAGGCAGCCGAACCTTCCCTTCAGGAGGCTGAGGCTCCGCAGTCCCCAGCCAGCGATGCCACTGCCCAACAGCCATCTGCACCGGCACCCGCTGACACAGCTTCTGACGCCCCAACATCCACTGGCACTGCGGCCGTCGACACCGACACCCTGGCCTGGGCCCGCGAAGCCTATGCCCGTCTCAAGGCCCAGCAGCAGGCGGCCAAAGCTGAGCCCGAACCGGCTGTTGCCGCACCCGTAGCCAGCGAAGCGGTCGCCGCTGAACCCGTTGCTGCTGAACCCGTTGCCCCGGTCCCTGCTGAGCCTGGGCCCGAGCCCCAATCTGACCTGCCAGCGCAGCCCGGTCTGTCGTTGTTGGAGCAGGCGGCCGCGCAGCGCGCTGAACGTCAACAGGCGCTCATCGCTGAGGAGCCTGTCGCCCAGCCCCTCACCCCGACCGCAGGGTCTACGCCGGCCGCGGCCCCTGTCGAGGCCCAGGAGGAGCCGCAGCTTGGCGCGTTTGACGAGGCCTTCACCTGGTCGGCCGAGGTGCTGGCGGCCCAGGGCAAGCGGGTCGATCAGGTCTCCCTGGAGGAGATCGACTGGCTGTCGCGGCTGCGTCAGGGTCTGGAGAAGACCCGCCAGGGGTTTGTCACCCAGCTGCTCGACAACCTCGGCGACGATCCCCTCTCCCCGGAAACCCTCGATGAACTCGAGACGATCCTGTTGCGGGCCGATGTGGGTGTGAAGGCCACCGATCAGGTGCTGGAGGCCCTGCGCAAGCGCCTCAACATCGAGGTGGTCGATCCGGCCGAGGGCCTGCGCTTTCTTAAGGAGCAGCTGCGAGGCCTCTTGGAAGCGCCGATCAGCCGCTGCGGCCAGCCCCTTCTCGCACCCGAGCGCGGCCGTCTCAACGTGTGGCTGATGGTGGGAGTCAACGGCGTTGGCAAGACCACCACCCTCGGCAAGCTGGCCAATCTGGCGGTGCGCAGCGGTTACAGCGCTCTGATCGCCGCCGCCGACACCTTCCGTGCCGCTGCCGTGCAGCAGGTTCAGGTGTGGGGTGATCGCAGCGGCGTGCCGGTGATCGCCAACCCCAGCGCCAATGCCGACCCGGCCGCCGTCGTTTACGACGCCATCGGCGCCGCCCAGGCCAAGGGCACCGAGCTGGTGCTGGTCGACACGGCCGGTCGCCTGCAAACCAAACACAATCTGATGGAAGAGCTGGCCAAGGTGCGGCGCATCGTCGACAAGCTGGCACCCGATGCGGTGGTCGAGTCGCTGTTGGTGCTCGATGCCAGCCAGGGCCAGAACGGTCTCAAACAGGCCATGGCCTTTGCCAGCGCTGCCGGTCTCACCGGCGTGGTGCTCACCAAACTCGATGGCAGTGCCCGCGGTGGCGTTGCCCTGGCGGTGGCCTCGGAGGCGGGACTGCCCATCCGCTTCATCGGCGCTGGCGAAGGCATTCGCGACCTGCGGCCGTTCAACAGCTTCGAGTTCGTCGAGGCGTTGTTGGCTGGCTGAAGCCCACGGCGTGCGGGCTGATCCCGGCAACCGTCGCTACTCTGCGGGTCCTTGCGGCTGGGCGCCGTGTGGACGGCCTCAGAATCCCTGCGCCAACTCCTCGACAGCCTCAGCAAGGAGCAGCGCCGCAACCAGGACCTGCTGGTGTCGTTGGCGTTCGGCCTGCGCAGCTTCACCAACCTGGCCCGCTTCCTCGAGCTGGTGCCGCTGCTCACGATGCGGCTGGTCGAGGGCGAGGGTGCCCTGCTGCTGGTGTTTCATGACGACAGGCGGCTCTGGCGCGAACAGCTTCAGGCCACCGCCGGCGACCGCTGCGCTGAGGTGCTGCGCCAGCTCGCGGCCATTGAGGATCGCGAGCTGTTGAGCCTGAACGGTGAGGAGGCCCTCACCCGTTTTCTGGATGCCCGGGTGGCCCGTGCGTTGCCGTCGGCCCAGCTGTTTGCCACCACCATTGCCTGCCGCGGCCAGGCCCGCGGCCGTCTTTACGTGTTCAGCGCACGGCCCGGGTTCAGCTGGAGCGAGGTGCACCGCCGGCATGTGCAGCTGGTGGCGGATCTCACCGCCGTGGCGATCGAGCACGACGCCCTGATGCAGCAGATGCGGCGCCACGAACGCCTGGATCGGCAGCTCAGCACGGGCGCTGAAATTCAGGCCCAGCTGCTCCCCGATCGCTGCCCGCTGATCGCTGGTGTTGAGCTGGCGGCCCGCTGCCGGC
>VGPQ01000004.1 GCA_016882555.1 Cyanobacteria bacterium M_surface_7_m2_040 | reverse complement strand
TGATCATTGATGTTAGCCACCTGAGCGTGCGGCGCGGCGCCCAGCCGGTGGTGGATGACGTCAGCTTCTGCCTCACCGCCGAAACCGACACCGCCCTGGTGGGCCCCAACGGCGCCGGCAAGAGCACCCTGGTGCAGGCCGTGCTGGGGTTGATCCCCCGCCAGCAGGGCAGCATCCAGCTGCTGGGGCATCCCCTGGGACCGCGCGGCGAGCTGCCGGCTGCGGTGCGCGACCAGATCGCCTATCTGCCGCAGCAGTTTGCCGCCAAGGGCCGGCTGCCGCTCACGGTGGCCGAATTCGTGGCCCTGGGCTGGACGCCCGAGCGGCCCACCTGCCCGCTCAGCCTTTCGGGCGCCCGCCGCCGCCAGCGGCGCGAGGCGGTGCACCAGGCCCTGCAGCTGTGCGGCTGCGAGCGGCTGGCCCCAGCGCTGCTGAGCGAGCTGTCGGCCGGCCAGCTCAAGCGCGTGTTGCTGGCGTTCTGCGTGGTGCGGCCGCGCCGGCTGTTGCTGCTCGACGAAGCCCAGGCCGGTCTCGATGCCCAGGCCAGCGATCACTTTCACAACCTGCTCTGCGAACTGCGGCGCTCCCAGGGCTGGACGATCCTGCAGGTCTCCCACGATCTGACGATGGTGCGGCGCAGCTGTGACCGGGTGCTCTGCCTCAACCGCAGCCTGCGCTGCAGTGGGGCCCCGGACCATGCCCTGGCACCGCCGCAGCTTGAGCGGCTCTATGGCAGCGGCTTCGTGCCGTATCACCACCATCACCATCAGCCTCAGGGGGTGCAGCCGTGAGCGCTGAGGCCCCCACCCTGCTGGTGCTGCTGGCGCTGCCGTTCATGCAGCGGGCCCTGCTGGCCGGCCTGCTCACCGGCGCCCTGGGCGGCCTGCTGGGCAGCGTGGCCGTGCTGCGCCAGCTGTCGTTCTTCAGTGATGCGCTGGGGCATTCGGCCCTGCTGGGGCTCACCCTGGGCGTGATCCTCGGCATCAACCCCACCCTGGTGCTGATTCCCTTCGCGGTGCTGTTCGCCCTGCTGGTGAGCCGCCTGATCGAGCGCAGCCGCCTCAGTGCCGACGCCCTGCTCAACATCATCTATTCGTCGTCCCTGGCGATCGCTGTGGTGGCGCTGAGCCGCATGCCCGTGCCGGGCGCCAGCCTGGAGCAGTTGCTGTTCGGCGACATCCTGGCGGTGAGCTGGCTCGATCTGGCCCTGCTGGCTGGCCTGTTGGTGGCGTCGGTGCTTTACCTGGGGTTGACCCGCCGCCGTCAGATTTTGCTGAGCCTCGATGAACCCCTGGCGCGCTCGCGCGGGGTGGCGGCCGAGCGCGACCGGTTGCTGTTCGTGGTGCTGCTGGCCCTGGTGGTGGCCCTCTCGATCAAGGCGGTGGGGGTGCTGCTGATCAGCGCGTTTGTGGTGATGCCGGCCAGTGCCGCCCGGCTGCTGAGCCGCAGCTTCAACGCCTACGTGCTGCTGGCCTGCGGTCTCGGGGCCGGCGGGGCGGTGCTGGGGCTGCTGGCTTCCGGGCTGTTCAATCTGCCGTCGGGCCCGGCTGTGGTGATCGTGCAGCTGCTGGGCTTTCTGGCGGCGCTGGCGGCAGCTGCAGGCGGCCGCTCTGGCGCAGCAGCCATTGCATCGTCTGGCGATCGCGGGCGCTGAGGCGCAGCACCGGCTCAGGCCCGGCCTGCACGGCCATGGCGTCGGCGCTCTGGTCGCTGTGCCCCCACAGCCCGAAGGCGTGGCCCAGCTCATGCAGGGCCGTGGCCTGCAGGGCCCGGGGGTTCTGGGTGGTGCCGATCAGCACCTCCACCCGGGGCTCGGCCTGCCAGCGCTGCTGCCGTTGCACAGCCAGCAGCTGCAGCACGGCCCGGCCGTTGCTGGCGCGGGTGCGGCCATCGCTGAGCCGCTGCAGCGGCGGCCGGCGGCGCCAGATCCGCACCTGGGCCTGATCGGGATCCTCGACCGCGGTGATGCCGAGCAGTTGCTGCCATTCGGCCAGCGCCTGCTGCACGGCATGGAGCCACTGGCGTTCGCGCAGCGCTGCCGCCGTGCCGGCTGGTTCGCGCAGCGGCTCGATCCACACGCACCAGTGATCGCGCACGGGCCAGCCTGCCGGGGTGGGGGCCAGCCGCTGGCTGTAGGTGCCGGCTGCGGCTGGTTCTGGGGCAGGGGGCTGTTGGGCAGGGGCGATGTTCGCGGCTGCAGCAGCGGTCCATCGCAACGGGGCCGTCGCCGTGGCATCAGGGCAGCTGCCGCTGCCGGCCTGCGCGGGAGCAGCCAGGCAGACCATCGCCAGCCAAGCGGCACAGCGCAGCGGGCCGACGCCCTGGGTGCGCGCCATCAGGCGGCCGGCAGCCCCACGCCGCGGGCCATCAGGGTGGCCATCAGGGGGATGGCCGCAAAGCCCACCAGTTCAATGTTGAGAATCCAGCCCAGGCGCTTGGCCAGCGCTTCACTCACCTGGGGCAGCTCGCCCTTGCGCAGCGGTATCGCCCAGAGGATGTAGGTGACCGTGGGGTAGAGCGACAGCCCGCCCACGGCCAGGTAGATCCCCACCTTCCACCAGAACAGCGGATTCTCGGTGTAGAAGGCGCTGCCCTGGCCGAAGTAGAGCACCCGCAGAATGCCGCTCACCAGCAGCGCCAGGGCGGCCATCCCGTAGACCACATCGGTGATCACCATCAAGGTGGCCTCCTGCTTGCTGGGGTTGGCCTTGATCAGCCTGCGTTCCAGCACCAGGGCCCCGAAGCAGAGCATGAAGCTGAGGTAATGCACGTAGGCCACGCCGGCCCGCTGCAACACGTCCGGGGCAATGGCGGCCAGGGTGGTCATGAACCTGCATCAACAGACGGACTGCCGCCGACCGTAGCTCGCGCCGGCTGGCAGACGTTGTTCAATCGCGAAGCAAACCTGAAGTTGCGTAGCAATTGTGAAAGTCGGAAGCTTTTCGGTGAGTTTTTTAACGGCTCAGATTTACCCTTAGGTTCAATTCAGTCTGCAGGCTCACCATGGCCAGCTCGTTGAGCGCCTTTCTCGGTGAGATCGGTCGCCATCAACTGCTCACTCCTGAGCAGGAACTCACCCTGGGCCGCAAGGTGCAAGCCATGGTGGCGTTGCATGAGCGTTGCACCACGGCCGGCGGCAATGGTCCGGCCTGTGAGTACAACGAACTGGAGCGCCGCACCCTGCGTCTGGGTGAACGGGCCAAGAACCACATGATCACCGCCAACCTGCGGCTGGTGGTCAATCTGGCCAAGCGGTATCAGGGCAAGGGCCTGGATCTGCTCGACCTGATCCAGGAGGGAACCCTGGGCCTGACGCGGGCGGTGGAGAAATACGATCCCACCCGTGGCCACCGCTTCAGCACCTACGCCTACTGGTGGATCCGCCAGGGCCTGAATCGCGCCCTGTCGACCCAAAGCCGAACGATTCGCATTCCTGTGAATGTGAATGAAAAACTCACCAAGATTCGCGCCGCCAAGGCGCGCTATCTCCAGACCCATGGCGTGCTTCCCAATGCTGCGGCTCTCGCCGATCAGTTGCGCCTCAGCAAGGAGGAAGTCGAGGAACTGCTGACCTGCGAATTGCGCAGCGTCACGGTGTCGCTGCAGGGGGTGGTGAAGTCGAAGTCGGATCCTTCAGAGCTCGTCGATGTGCTGCCGTCTACGGAATTGCCGCCGCTGGAGCGGGCCGAGCTGGCCGAACGGATCACCGCCGTCTGGACCCTGCTCGAGCGGGCCCGCCTCACCCCCAAGGAGCGCACCGTGATCATGCTGCGCTTTGGCCTCGATGGCAGCCACGAATGGCGCACCCTCGCCGAGGTGGCACGGCAACTCGGCTGCAGCCGGGAGTACTGCCGCCAGGTGGTGCAGCGGGCCCTGCGCAAGCTGCGCCGCGCCGGCCTCGAAACCGGTCTGGTGGAGTTCGATTGACCGCTTAGCCTGAGAATTGCTCTTCTCGGCGCTTGCGTCTGGGCGCTGTCGCAGCCCCGGGCCTGTCATGGCGATGACCACACTGACGCCCGACCAGCTCGAAGACCTGCAGTCCTTTCTCAAGGACTGGTTGCGCCATGCCGGGCGCACCCAGGCCGACCTGCGCCGCTCTTTGCGGGCCGGCTCGGTGCGCATGCCGGTGTTGGTGGATGTCCTGCACCGCACCTACAGCCGTGGTGGCCTCAGCGAGCTGGTGGCCCAGCTGTGCGCCATCGAGGCCGAGTGGCACGGCGAAGATCAGGCCGCTGTGCTCAATCAATTGGGGGAGGGAGCGAGTCTGCCGAGCGCGCTCAGTGGGTCGCTCGAGCAACTCGATCTGCTGCTGCAGGAGATCCGCCAGGAGCAGCCGGGCTGAGGGCCGCTGGCTCAGCCAATCGCCGCAGCCTTCGCCATAGTGGGGGCACCTTGCTGAAGGCCGTGATGTCAGGGCATCGATCGGTTGTTGTGTCGCTTCTGCTGGCGCTTGCTGCTACGGCAGCGGCCGTTTCGCCGCGCCACAGCGTCGCCCAGTCGCAGCAATACATGCTGGGTCCTGGCAGCAACGTTGGCAGCCAGACCAAGGTGGAGCCCAAGAACTGCGTCACCGATGCGCAAACCGGTGCCATCACCTGCGACACCCAGCTGGTCAACCCCCCCAGCGACACCCCGGCCAAGCCCAGTTACACCCCCTTCGGCAACTGAGGCGCTGACGGTCGATGCTGTTTGACGACAACCGCTATCTCGCCCTGATCGATCACAGCGAGCAGCTGCTCGCCAAGCTGCTGGGGCTGCTGCTGCTGCTGGTGATGGTGGCGGCCTCGGCCCAGCTGGTCGGCCAGGTGATCTGGGCCCTGGGCAATCTCCAGACCGCCTGGGTCTCCGAGAAGTTGATCAAGGTGTTGGGCGATCTGCTCAACATCCTGATCGCCCTGGAGGTGCTGCAGAACATCACCTCCTACCTGCGCCGCCATGTGGTGCAGATCGAGCTGGTGCTGATCACGGCGATGACCGCCGTGGCCCGAAAGGTGATCGTGCTGCCCCCCGGCGCCGAGAGCAAACCGCAGCTGCTGGCCGGACTGGGGCTGGCGGTGCTGGCGCTGGCGGCGGCCTACTGGTTGGTGAAGGCGGTCAACCTGCCTCGCCAACGCTCCAGAACAGGGCCAGCCAGATTGTTCCGGGATCAGGATCCGTAGCCTCGACACGATGCCGCGCTCCGGCGGGGATCAGCAGCTGATCGCCGCGGCTGAGGGTCCGCGGCTGGGCTTCAGCCTCAAAGCGCAGCAGGGCGCTGCCCTGCAGCAACAGCACCCACTCGTGCTCGCCCTGGTCGTACCAGAACCCTGCCGGACTGGCGGCCCGATGGGAGTGGATGCGCAGCAGCCGGCAGCTGGGGGTGTCCAGCAGCACCGTGGAGCTCTCCTGGCCTGGTGGCGGCAGGGCGCCGCTCAGCAGGTTGGCGTCGCCCGTGGCTGCGCCCTCGTCCTCGCCCCAGCGCCGGCCGATCGCAAAGCCGTGGCTGCGGGCCAGGGCCACCACTTCGTGGTGGCTGCTGCAGGCGGCCAGGGCCAGGCGCACGGCGGGGTTGGCCTCGCTGAGGGCCACGAAGGCATTGAGCGCCGCCACCTTGGCCAGAAACTGCTGCAGCTGGGCTTCGGCCATCGGGGCCCATCAGGGGGGCGTTCAACGGCTTAATTCTGCAGCGGTTTGGCCATGCGCCATCGCACGAAGCTGACGCCGGCAAACAGCACGGTCTCCTCGGCGTCGATCTGCCAGCCGCGGCGCAACAGCAATGGCCGCGACAGCTGGCTGGCTTCGGTGCGCAGCCGCGGCACCCCCTGGCTGCGGGCGTGCTCCTCGAGGGCCGCAAGCAGGGCGTTGGCGCGGCCCTGGCGGCTCCAGCGCCCCTCGCAGTACAGCAGCGACAGGCGATCGAGCGGCTCGAGCACGCCAAAGGCGGCGATCGCCGCGGCGCTGGGCAGCACCGGATTGACCAGACACCAGCCCCGTTCGATCGCCGCCGCCACCGCGCTGTGTTGCAGCGGATGCCGGGCCCAGGCCTGCACCTGCTGCGGGCTGTAGAGCCCCGGGCACTGGCTGCGCACGGCCTCGCCATAGACGCGCAGCAGCTGCGGCAGGTCGGCCTGCTGAAACGGGCGCAGCTGGTGATCGGCCTGCTCGGGTGTGCTGCTCATGCCCCCTGCTCAGCGCCGCCTGCGCCCAACGCCAGCCGTTGGCCGGGCTGCAGGGCCAGGGGGGCGAAATCGTCGGGGGTGCAGCTGAACATCACGATCTGCAGGCCCCGCTCGACGCCTCGCTGCAGCATGCGCCGCACCCCCTGACGCCGCTGCGGATCGGAGTTGCTGAAGGCATCGTCGAATACCAGTGGCAGGCAGCCGTTGTGGCCCGTTTGCAGCACCTCGGCCAGGGCGAGGCGCAGGGCCGCCGCCAGCTGTTCGCGCATGCCTCCGCTCAGCTGGGCGAAGGCGAAGCTCTGGTTGCCCTGCTGCAGCTGCAGATCGCCGAAGCCCTGCTGGGGGTCGTAGCCCATCTGGGCGGCGCCGGCCGCGGGCAGCCCCAGGGCATCGAGATAGCCCTGCAGAGCCGCCTGCAGCGGCAGGCAGTACTGGCTGGCGGCCTGCTGCTGGGCGCGGTGGAAGGCCTCCAGTACCAGGTTCAGGGCCGCGGTGCGCTGCTCGAGACGCAGCCGCTCGGCCTGGGCCTGCTCCCAGGCGGCCTGCAGCTGCTCCACCGCCGCCACAGGATCGTGGGCGCCAAGGCTGCGGCACAGCTGCTCCTGCTGGCCGCGGCGGGTGAGCAGGGTGTCCTTTTCCTGCTCGAGCTGCTGCAGGCGCGCTGCGGGTGCCTGGCCCCCGGCCAGGGGGTTGGCCCCCAGCTGCTGCTGCACCGCTTCGATGCGGCTGCGGCTGCTCTGCAGCTGGGTGTCCAGCTGGGCCAGGGCAGCGGCCAGCTGCTCGGCATTGCCGTGCTGCCCCTGCAGCTGTGCCAGCTGTTGCTGGGCGGCGGCCAGGCCACCGCTCAGGCGGGCGGCTTCGGCCTGGTGCTGGGCCTGCTGCCGGGCCAGGGCCTCGAGCTGCTGCTGCTCGCTTTGGCGCAGCTGCTCGATTTGGGCGCGCTCCTGGCCCAGGCGCTGGCTGGTCGCCCTGAGCGTGTCCTGCTCGGCATCCAGGGCCGAAGGATCGGCATCGGCGTCGGCGGCCGCCGGCTCTGACCCCAGCCGCTGCAGGGCGGCCAGCAACCGCTGCCGCCGCGGTGCCAGCTCGGCCAGCTGGGCATCAAGCCGGGCCCAGGGAATGGCCTGGGCCGCCTTGCGCAGGTTGGCCAGTTCGCTCTCCAGGGCCTGGCGCCGCTGGGCCAGGGCGTCGGCCGCCTCGCTGCTGTCCTGCGCCAGCTGGGTCTGCAGCTGGCGCAGCTGCGCTTCGGCCTGCAGCCGCCGCTCCCGCGCATCGCCCATGGCCTCACCGCCGCCGGGGCTGATCTGCAGCTGGGTGCCGGCGCCGATCTGCAGCACGGTCGGCTGCTCGAGCAGTTGGTCAGCTCCCTCCTGCAGGGGCTGCCCGGCCAGCTGCACCGGCTGATCGGCACGCAGCAGCGACAGGCGGGTGGCCATGCCCTGGCAGCGGGCCTGGGCATGGGCCAGGGCCTGCTCCGCCTGGCGCAGCTGCCGCACCTGCTGCGGGTCGATGGCCGGCAGGGCGTCCAGCTGCTGCTTGATCCCCTGGGCCTGCTGCTGCAGGGCATCGAACTGGCTCTTGTGGCTGCGCAGCTGCTGTTCTTCGCGGGCCAGCGCCGCCAGATCGCGCTGCGCCCCCACGATCTCTTGGCGCACCAGCAGGCGCTGCTGCTGCTGCTCCAGGCTGGCGCCCTGCTGCTGCAGCGTCAGCAGCCCCGTGCTGAGCTGCTGCTGCTGGTTTTGCTGCTGGCTGAGCAGCTGCTCAATCTGCTGCAGCTGCTGTTGATCGGCCTGCCGTTGCAGCTGCAGTCCCTGCAGCTGCTGCACAGCGGCCTGCAGTTGCTGCTGGCGTTGCTGCAGCGGCTCGTGCTCGGCCTGCAGCAACTGGATCTGATTGCGCAGCTGGCCCTGGTGCAGCAGGGCGGGCCGCTCCTGCTCGTCGATGGCCGCCAGGCGAAGCCCGATCTGGCGCAGCTCCTCCATCGCTGCCTCAAGTTCGGCCAGCCGCTGCTCGCCCAGGCTCAGGGCGGTGCGGGCCTCGCTTTCCCGTTGCTGCGCCTGGGCCAGGGGTGAGCCGGCGCGCACCTTGCCGGTGGCCGTGAGCTGCAGCTCCCATTGCTGCTGCAGCCGCTGCTCGCCCAGGCTCAGGGCGGTGCGGGCCTCGCTTTCCCGTTGCTGCGCCTGGGCCAGGGGTGAGCCGGCGCGCACCTTGCCGGTGGCCGTGAGCTGCAGCTCCCGTTGCTGCTGCAGCTGCTGCTGCACCTGGCGATCGTGCGGTGATTCGAGCGCCGCCGCCGTGGCGCTCAGGGCGGCATCGCTGGCGCCGCGCTGCTGCAGCTGCTGCACAAGGGCTGGCAGGTCGTAGGCCTCGCCACCGCTGGCCAGCGGATCGCTGCCGGCTTCGCCCTGGCGCACCCACAGGTGGGCCCAGCGCAGCGGCAGCTGGGCGATGCGCCGGCCCTCGACCGGGCCACTCACCTGCAGCAGCGCCGCCAGCTGGGTTTCGGCGGCCTGGCCCAGCAGCGTGCCGCCCTCGGCTGAGCTGAGCTGGCAGGTGCCGCCGCTGCCGGCAAAGCGTTTGCGCAGCAGCCATTCGCCACCGGCCGCCGCAAAGCGCAGTTCCACCTCGGGCAACCCGCCATGGGTGAGCGAGCGCAGCTCCTCAACCCCCCGCCCCGTGGCTGTGGCCTTGAGGAACAGGGCCTTGTGCAGGGCTTCGACCACCGTGCTCTTGCCGGTTTCGTTGGCGCCGGCGATCAGGGTGAACCCCGCGTCGAAGCGCAGCTCCAGCAACCGGTGCTGCCGCACCCGCTCCAGCCGGGCCGCGATCAGGCGCATGGGGTCTGCACGCTTCGGTGCAGCTCCAGCAGGGCCGCCGCCAGCAGCTCCCGCTGGGCGGGCTCGGTGGCGGCGGCCAGCTGCTGCTGCAGATCCCGCACCACGGCTGCCACCAGCGGAGCCTCGGCCAGATCGGCCAGGGCCTGCAGCTCCTGGTCGTCGGCACTGATCCCCACGCTGCCGCGACGCTTCAGCCGCAGCAGCTGGGCCTCCCAGCGCTGCAGCAGGGCTTCGAGCTGCTGGTGAGCACGCAGGCTCAGGCATCCGTCGAGCTCGAGCAGCAGCAGATCCAGCCCCACCCGATCGGCCAGCAGCTGATCGATCTGGCGCTCCAGCCGGGGCAGATCGGCGTCGCCGCTCAGGGTCATCTGCAGGTCATGCCAGCCGCACTGTCCCGTGCCGTGGGGGGTGACCTTGGGCGGCTGGCCCCGTTGCAGCTGCACCTCCAGCACCTGGCCGCTGCGGTACTCAGCGCTGCGGGCAAAGCGATCGGGTTCAGGCGTGCCGCTGTACCAGGCCTTGGGGTGCACCTGCTTGCAGCCGTGCCAGTCGCCCAGGGCCAGGTAATCGATCTCGCCCAGCCAGGGGGCCTTGAGGTTGATCAGGTTGACCGGGCCGCTGGGGTTCTCGTCGTCGAGATCGCTACCGGCAAAGCCGCTCACACCGCCATGGGCCAGCACCAGGCGCGCTTTGGCGGCCGGCATGC
Organism: Cyanobacteria bacterium M_surface_7_m2_040; assembly: GCA_016882555.1. GTDB lineage: Bacteria > Cyanobacteriota > Cyanobacteriia > PCC-6307 > Cyanobiaceae > RGUW01. The sequence continues at coordinate 5,820 of VGPQ01000004.1, read as the reverse complement.
TGGCCCAATCAAGCGCCGCCAGCCAGGCGCAGGGGTCCTGGCTTTCATGCCGTTGCTGCAGGCCGCAGGGCAGCACCACCAGCGCCTCGAGCTCCAGCGGCTGGGGATGCTGCAGCACCTGCAGCTGGGGTGCGCGCCGCGCCTGCTCCTCGGCAAACAGCGGGCTCTGCCAGATGCTGCCCGGTCCGCCGTGGTCGTGGTTGCCGGGGATCACCAGGGTGGGGCAGCCGATGCCGCCAATCGCGGCGCAAACTGCGCTCACCTCGCTGGCGGCCGGGGTGGGCGAATCAAACAGATCGCCCGCCACCACCACGGCGCTGGCGGCCCGGCTGGCGGCCAGTTCGGCGATGCGTGCGATCGCATCCAGACGGAGCTGGCGCAGGCGGCTGCGCTTGTCGGGGTCGCTGACGCGCCCGTAGGGCTTGCCGATCTGCCAGTCGGCCGTGTGCAGCACCGTCACCGGTGGAGGCATCCCAGCTGGCACAGGTCGCTCCACCCAACAATCGGCGGGGATCCTGTCTAGCGCCCGTAGCCCCAGACTGGACTCGCTTCACGCCTGGGTGTCATGGTTGCTCTGCTGCAGCGTCTGCTGCGGGTTGCGGTGTTGCTGCTGGTGGCCCTGCTGGTGCTGTGGCCCCGGCCGGCCCTGGCGACTGCCGATGGCGCCGCCCTGTTTGACTTGCACTGCGCCGGCTGCCATGTCAACGGCGGCAACATCATTCGCCGCGGCAAGACGCTCAAGCTGGCGGCCCTGGAGCGTCAGGGCCTGGCCAGCCCCGAGGCGATCGCCCGGGTGGCAGCCGCAGGCCTGGGCCAAATGAGCGGCTACGGGGCCGTGCTGGGTGAGGGCGGCCCCGAGGCGGTGGCGGCCTATGTCTGGCAACAGGCAGAGGCCGGCTGGCCGCGGGCCTAGAAGGCCTGGGTCCAGGGGTGGATCTCGATGCTGGTCCAGATCCCCTCGCGCCAGTAGACGTCGGCTTTGACCAGCGCTTCCACGGCCTCGGCGCTGTCCCCTTCAAAGATGCCGAACACCCGGCTCAGGTCGGTGGTGGGTCCCAGGGTCACCAGGGTGCCGGCGTCCTTGAGCTGCTGCAGCCGCGCCAGGTGCTCTTCGCGAAAAGGAGCCCGCTTCTCGAGCACGTCCTCGCAGTAGGTGCCCCAGAGCACGAAACGGCTTGCCATGCCAGCGTTTGCAGATGCGCAGCGATCTTCCCAGATCCGAGCCCGGGCCCGCCGGCCGTTTGCAGGCGGTGCTGACGCCGGTGATTCCCGAGATCAGCGCCCTGGTGCGCGCCACGCCGGGGTGTGTGTCGCTGGCCCAGGGCATGGTGCGCTGGGGGCCGCCGCCTGGGGTGGCCGCTGCTGTCAAAGAGGCTCTGGCGGAGGAGGCCCAGGCCGCCGCGATGCACCGCTACGGCGCCATGGCCGGCGACCCAGAGCTGCTGGCGGCGATTCGCCAAGAGCTCAGCAGCACTGAGCGTCGAGGCGGGCCGCTCGATCTGGAGGGCGCCCAGCTGCTGGTCACGGCCGGCAGCAACATGGCCTTCAACGCCATCGCCCAGGTGATCACCGATCCCGGTGATCAGGTGATTGTGCCGCTGCCGTACTACTTCAACCACGTGATGGCCGTGCAGCTGGCCGGCGGCGTGGCGGTACCGGTCGATGCAGGCCTGGTGCTCGACCCCGAGGTGTTGGCGGCGGCCGTCACGCCACGCACCCGCGCCATCGTGACCGTGTCGCCGGGCAACCCCAGCGGCGTGGTGCAGCCGCCCGAGGTGCTGGCGGCGATCAACCGGCTCTGCGCCCAGCGCGGCCTGTTTCATCTGCACGACGAGGCCTACGAGCACTTCGTGCATGGCGCCACGCCCCACTGGAGCCCGGGGTCGCTGCCCGGCGCGGCGGCCCACACCGTGAGCCTGTTCTCGCTTTCCAAGGCCTATGGCATGGCGGGCTGGCGCGTGGGCTATGCGGTGGTGCCCGAGGCGCTGATGGCCGGCATCGCCCAGGTGCAGGACACGGTGTTGATCAGCCCGCCGCGCCTCACCCAGCGAGCCGCGGTGGCGGCGCTGACGGCTGGCAGCGACTGGTGCCGGCCCAGGGTTGATGCGCTCGGCGCCTTGCAGCAGCAACTGGTCGACGCGGTGGCTGCAGCAGGCCGCAGTGGCCTGCCCGTGCGGCTGCTGGCCGAGCCCGATGGCGCCTTCTATGGCCTGCTGGCGCTGGAGCCCGCGGCCTCTGCGCGCCTGACCCGCAGCGGCCTCGACGCCCGCGGCCTCATGCGCCAGCTGGCCGCGCAGCACCGGGTGGCCACGGTCAGTGGCGATGCCTTTGGCCTGGACGGCCATGTGTTGCGCCTCAGCACCGGCATGGTCGACGGGGCCGAGCTGGCTGAAGCCCTGCAGCGGCTGTTGGGCGGGATCGATGCGGCGCTTGCAGGGGCCTGATCGTCAGCTCCCTGGACAGCCCAACTTGACAGCGCAAACCACCGCTGCACGATTGGTGCCTCTGCTGCTCCATTGCGTTGTCGTCCCCACAGCCCATGAGCCTCAAGCGCAAAGCCCTTGCGGTGGGGGGCGTGGCCCTGGGGGTGCTGGCGGTGGTGCTGGGGCTGCGCTGGCTGCTGGCCCACCTGGCCTACGAGCAGCAGCTGGCCCAGTGCAACGCCCTGCGCGATCAGCTGCAACAAACCAAGAGCCGTCTCGACACCACCACCCGCGACATGCGCCAGGCCCGGCTCAACCCCGAGCAGGCCAAGCTGCTGCGCAGCACCGACCCCGCGGCCTATCTCAACTATTCGGAGAAGGTGGCCACCAAGGTGGACGCCGTCGCTGATGTGGGCGAGCAGCTGGTCACACTCAGCAGCGACTACCAGGCGGCCCGCTGTCTCGATGTGGTGCGTTAACGGCGCGCCAACACCAGCAGCCGGTTGTTGGCGGGCATGGCCACATCGGCCACCGAGGCAAGGCCTGCGCTCTGGCCCAGCGCCACGATCCAGTCGGCATCGCGCACACCCATGGCGGCATCGAGGCTGCGCAGGTGCGCGTCAAAGGCTGCGTTGCTGGGGGCGCTGTGGCGGCCGCAGTCGCTGAAGGGCCCGTAGAGCAGCAGCAGCCCGCCCGGGCGCAGCACTGAGGCGGCTCCGGTGAGCAGGTGCGGCAACGCCGCCGCCGGCATGATGTGGGCCGTGTTGGCGCTGAACACGGCGTCAAAGGGGCCGGTCGGCCAGCCGGTGTCGGTGACATCGAGCGCGACGGCATCGGCCAGGCTGCTGCCGGCCGCCAGTTGGCTGCGGCCCTCCAGATCAATGCGTTGCTGCAGGCCGGCGAGCGCTTCGGGTCGCTCGCTGGGCAGCCATCTCAGCTGGCTCAGCGTGCGGGTGACATGCACGGCATGCTGGCCGCTGCCCGAACCCACTTCGAGCGCCAGCGCCGGCCGCGGCAGCCATCGCTCCAGCTCGGCGGCGATGGACTGCTTGTTGCGCTCGCAGGCCTCAGAGAAGAGCAAGGAATGCCACCGCTCTGGTCTGGCTCATGGTTGATCGAGCCCCGCGCGCAGCTCCTGGCAGAACTGGCCTGCGGCTGCCGCCACCGGCTCGCCGGCCCCATGGGCGGCGGCCATCACCTTGACCAGGGCGCTGCCCACGATGGCGCCATCGGCCCCCCAACCCCGCACCTGGCGCGCCTGCTCGGGGCCCGAGATGCCAAAACCTACAGCCACGGGAGTGGGGCCGGCGGCCTTGAGTTGCTGCACCAGCGGCTCGACCCGGCTCTCGAGCGCCGTGCGCATGCCGGTGACGCCCGTGACGCTTACCAGATAAGTGAAGCCGCGGCTGGCGCCGTGGATGCGGGCCATGCGCGCGGGCGGCGTGGTGGGGGCCACCAGCAGCACCAGATCAAGCCCCTGGGCAGCGGCGATGGCGCTCAGCTTTTCCGCTTCCTCCAGCGGTAGATCGGGCACCACCAGCCCGGCCGCGCCGGCGGCGGCGGCATCGGCGCAGAAGGCCTCCATGCCGCGGTTGAGCAGGGGGTTGCTGTAAGTGAACAGCACCACCGGAACGGTGAGCTGGCCCTTGAGGCCGCTCAGCATCGCCAGCACCCGGGCGGGCGTGGTGCCGGCGGCCAGGGCGCGGCTGGCGGCGGCCTGGATCACCGGGCCATCGGCCAGGGGGTCGCTGTAGGGAATCCCCAGTTCGATCAGGTCGGCGCCGGCGTGCTGCAGGGCCAGCAGGCTGGCGGAGGTGACCTCCAGATCGGGATCGCCTGCCATCAGGAAGGGCATCAGGGCGCAGCGCTGCTGCTGCCGCAGGGCCTCAAAACGCTGCTGGATCGCCGTCACGCCTGCTGCTCAGATGCCTGTGAGCCTATGGGGTCGGATTCGCTGTCGTTCTGGATCGAGGCATCGGTGGCAGATTCGGCTCCGGTTTCAGCCAGCAGCCGTGCCTGCTCGTCGGGGCTGAGGGCCTCAAACCGGCGCATAAGTTCAGCGTCGGTGTAGGCGTCGTAGGCCTCGCGGTAGTCACGCCGCTGCTGCATGTAGGTCATGCCGCCGGTGAGCGCCCGAAACAGGTAACTGCCGGTCCAGACCAGCACCACCACCATCAGCACCGCCGAGGCGGCGATCCCCGCCGAAAAGCCCTCGAAGCCCGTGGCGGCAAACACGCCATAACCCGCAGCCCCAAGCCCCAGCACCGCCAGGCCGATCAGCAGGGCCTGTCCTTTGGTCATGCTCAGACCTGCCCCTGGCCGGCCATGCGCAGATTGATGAATGGGGCGAACAGGATCAACCCGGGAAAAAACAGAAACACCAGGCCATAGACCCCGAAGCGCTCGAGCTTGCCCATGGTGGTCCAGCGCTTGATCATCCAGGCGTAGAGCAGCAGTGGCACCGCCACCAGGTAGGCACCGCCCAGAGCGGCGTACAGGCCAAACACCAGCAGGGTGTCGGTCGACAGATGGCTGAGGAAACCGGGCACGGAGTGCGATGCTGTGCTGAAGAAGTTTATGGGGGATGGGGGGCTGTGTGGTCTTGAGTGCGGCTAAAAGTGCGCCCGGCGGGATTCGAACCCGCACTGGAGTCATTTTAAGTGACCTGCCTCTGCCAGTTGGGCTACGGGCGCATGGATGGAGTCAAGCCTATGCGTCGCTTGGACCGATAGGTGGGTGTCAGGGCGTGGCAATTGGGGCAGAGAAGTCGCAGATTCTGGAGTTGATTGTTGCTGCGACACCCGTCAATGTGGTCGAGTTCAAGGGGGATGGGGCCACCCATCCAGGTTGTTCGCCTGCAACTTGAACAGATGGGTTGAAAGATGCCTTCTTTGATCAGGCGATGTTTCAAGCGGTAACTACTGACCGTTGTTGATGCCAAGAGAGCCTCGATCGGCTGTCTTGGCCCAAATGTTCGGCCATGGTTCCAGCGTCGACCGCTGAAATGACCAGTCGGTAGACCCTGTTCGGCAATAGCTGCCGAGATTTGAGCATAGTTTCCCCCTGCTGGCTTTAAGCCGAGAACGATCAATACTTGCCGGATCGATCTCGATGCTTCAACTGCTTTTTTTAGATCACCGTCAGTCCAGCGGCGTCGACTTGGGCGCTTCAATCCAAACCGATCAATTGTCTTTATTGTACAGTATTAATGTGATCTATCAGAATGATAAAGCAGTAGGTTCTGACTGTTTCTGGGTTTTCCATTAGGGATCGGTGGATATCGCTTCTTCAGCAATGGTCTCGCCTCATTGATTGAACGGATTGCGGTTGATGGCGCGATCAGAGAGCGTGGCTGAACGCCACGCATCGAGTTCTGTTTCTAGGCTTGCGCAGCTGC
>VGPQ01000003.1 GCA_016882555.1 Cyanobacteria bacterium M_surface_7_m2_040 | reverse complement strand
GGCCGCTGGCGCTGGCGTCCTGGCGCCGCTGTGGCAACCACGACGGCCCATTGGTCAAGGCGGGCGCCGCTGTCAAGCGGGAATGAACGCTTCCATCGATTCCACAGCTGTGCCGCTGCAGCAAAGGCGGATCGATTTCCGCTGTGGAAAAAAACGCTGGCGAACTGGGGAAAACACCGCTGCCATGGGGAAACCCGGCAACGATCAGCAGGGCTAATGCCCGTGAATCCCTTGAGACCCGCGCCGCTCTGAGACGCGCAAGGCAGCGCAGATCGCCCGAAAAACTTCAGCTTCTGCTGTCAGCTCTGTTCATCGCGGCCCTGGCGTCGCAAGGTCACAGGCCCCAGTGGGTGCTCGGCGTGGGGGTAGGGGGTGTGGTGATGGGGTTCGGCGGCGGGGTTGTGATCGTGCTGGTGGTCATGGGCATGGTCGTGCGCATGCGCGTGCTCGGGCTTGTGGCCATGGTTGTGGCTATGGCTATGGCTGTGGCTGTGAGGCTCCTGGCCTGCCAGGGGGATCGGCACGCCATCGCTCTGGCAGGCACCGGTGCATTCGTTCTCGCAGAGGGTGCAGCTCTCGCACAGGCCTTCCACGTGGTGATGGTGGCTGTGCTGGGGGGCGCCCACCTCGGTTTCAAAGCCGAGCACCTGGGCCCGGTACTTGCACAGGGAGCAGTTCATGGCGGTGTCGCCGGCCACCACTTCGTGGACCCGTTCCACAAAGGTGTCGACCACCAAGGGGTGATCCCCCAGGTACGACGCCGAGCAGAAGTCGATCTCGGGGTGATCCGCGGCCACCCGCTGGCTGTGGGCCACGATGCGGCTCACCAAGACCCCTGAAAACAGGAAATAGGGAAAGACGACGATGCGCCGGAAGCCCAAACGCACCACATGGCGCAGGCCCGGCTCCACCAGCGGGAAGGTCACGCCTGAATAGAGGGTCTCGCCCCAGCCGAAGCCGAAGCCCTCGACCAGCATGCGCGTCACCTTGGCCACGTTGGAGTTGGCATCGGGATCCGAGGAGCCCCGCCCCACCACCACCAACAGCGTGTCGTGCAGGGGGATTGGCGCGCGCCCGGCGCTGCGGTCGTCGGCATCGGCCTGCTCGAGGGCCTGGCGCACCCGCGCCCCGGCCGCCTGGATCATCTTGAGATCGACGCCCAGCTCACGGCCGTAGTCGATGCGCAGGCCGGTTTCGGCGGCAACGGTGTTGAGCACCGAGGGGATGTCGTTTTTGGCGTGCCCGGCGGCAAACAGCATCGCCGGCACCGCCAGCACGTGGCGCGCCCCCTGCTCGCGCAGGCTCTCAAGCCCATCGCGCAGGATCGGCCGGGCAAACTCCAGGTAGCCGTACTCCACCGGCAGCGGCGCCAGGCGTTGGCGCACCCGCTCGGCCAGGGCGGCGAATTCGCCCACCGCCAGGCGGTTGCGGCTGCCATGGCCGCAGATCATCACGCCGATCGGACCGTCGGCGCTGGCAGTCAAGGAGGCGATGTCGAAGGCCATGGGCGCCAGGTTCAGTCCGAACCTTATGCCGGCCCTTCCCCCCGAAGGCCTTTGTTCGGTATTCACGGAATCCCACAGGTCAACACTCCTAAAGAAATCGTTACAATTGCCCGGAGTTGCTACGCATCGTCATGTCACGCGCCGCCCAGGCAGATCAGCGTTGGTTCGAAAACGCCGCTGCAGCCCAGATCCATGCCGAGCAGCTGCGCTTTGCCGAGCGTTTCAATGGCCGTGCCGCCATGCTCGGCTTTGTGATCGGGGTGCTCACCGAGGCCCTCACCGGCCAGGGGATCCTGCATCAGATCGGCCTGGGTGCCCTGCTGAGTCAGGGGTGATCCCTGCCAGGTGCTGATCTGGGCGAGGATTCGGGGGCTTTCGTTGAAGCCATGGCGCTTCGCCTGCCCCCCTACCAGCCTCTGCCGCCTCCGGCCAAGGGCCACGCGTTGATCGAGCTCCCGATTCTCAGCCTGCAGCCCACCCAGCTGTGCGTGGGTCTGGCCGAGGTCAGCAGTCGCATCAGCGATTTCAAGGGCGACAGCCCCAGCCAGCAACGCGCCTACCTGGGCAGCAAGCCCGTGCCACTGGTGCGCAGCCGCAGTGGCGCCGTGTGGATGGTGGATCGCCACCACCGCTTGCGGGCATTGGCCGAACTGCAGCCGCAAGCGAAGGCCTTTGGTTATGTGGCGCTGGATGTCGCCAGCGACGAACGCAGCGTGGTGCTGGAGGAACTCCACCGCCGCGGCTGGCTCTACCTCTATGACGGCCGCGGGCTGGGACCACTCAACCCGGCTGTGTTGCCCGCCACGCTCCTGGGGCTCCACGATGATCCTTACCGCAGCCTGGTCTGGAAGCTGAAGAAGGAGAAGGTGGTCGAGGCGGCACCGCTGATCCCGTTCCATGAATTCCGTTGGGGGGCCTGGCTGCGCAGCCGCACCCTGCCGCCGTTCAGCTCGGCCCGTCTGGAGCCGGCCCTGCCCGCCGCCCGCGCCCTGGCCCGCTCCCGGGCGGCCTCGCATCTGGCGGGCTGGAAGGGCGGGGGCGAGGCCTGAGCCCGATGGCCCCGTTTCTGGCTCAGAGCCCGCTTGGCACCTTTGCCCTGCTGCTGGCCATCAGCGTGCTGGTGCCGCCGCTGATCCGCCGCCTGGGTCTGCCGGATCTGGTGGGGCTGTTGCTGGCCGGGGTGCTGATCGGCCCCAATGCCCTGGGGTGGTTGAACGACAGCAACGGCACGGTGCGGCTGCTGGCCGACGTGGGAGTGATCTATCTGCTGTTCATCGCCGGGCTGGAGATTGATCTGGCTCAGTTTCAGCGCATCCGGGAGCGCTCCTTGCGCTTCGGGTTGCTGACCTTCAGCTTGCCGATGGCGGCCGGCATGGTGCTGGCGCTGCCGTTTGGTTATGGCCCTCTGAGTGCGGTGCTGATCGGTTCGATCCTGGCGTCGCACACGCCCCTGGGGTACCCGATCGTGCGCAGCTACGGCGCCATGCGCGAGGAGTCGGTGACCGTCGCGATTGGCGGCACGATCTTCACCGACATCGCCGCCCTGCTGGTGCTGGCGTTGTGTATGGGGGTGGGTCGCGGTGATCTCAGTGCCATGAGCGTGCTGATTTTGCTGCTCAAGGTGGCGGTGTACGGCGCCCTGGTGGTGGTGCTGATCACCCGCTTCGGGCGGGTGCTGGTGCAGCGAAGCGTCAACAGCGACAGCCAGCTGTTCATGGCCGTGCTGTTGGGGCTGTTTGCGGCGGCGCTGGGGGCCGGGCTGGCCGGGGTGGAAAAGATCGTCGGTGCCTTTCTGGCCGGGCTGGCGGTGAATGCTGTGCTGCCCGAAGGCCGGGTGAAGGAGCAGGTGGTGTTTGTGGGGGCGACCCTGTTCATCCCCGTGTTCTTCATCGATCTGGGGCTGATGCTTGATGTGCCGGTGTTTGCCGCCACGATCCTGGGCTCTGTGTTTGCGGTGGCTCTGATCGCCACCCTGATCGCCAGCAAGGGCCTGGCCTCGTGGTGGGCCGGCAAGCTCTACGGCTACAACGGCCCCCAGATGCTCACCCTGTGGTCGCTGTCGCTGCCGCAGGTGGCGGCCACCCTGGCGGCCACCTTCGTGGGGTTCAGGGGCGGGTTGCTCGATGAGCGCATGCTCAACAGCGTCCTGGCGATGATGGTGGTCACGGCCAGCCTGGGACCCTGGCTCACCAGCCTGGCGATGCCGCGCCTGGCGGCGGCGGCGGCGGCCGGCTACACCGCTGATCAAGGGGGCCAGCTGGCGTTGGTGCGCCGGGCGCTGCGGGTGCTGGTGCCGTTGGCCAATCCCGCCAAGCAGGACGATCTGCTGGCGATGGCCAGCCTGCTCAGCGGCGGTGAGCAGGGCAGTCGGGGTCAGCTGCTGCCGCTGGTCGTGGTTTCGCCGCGCCAGGTGCAGCTGAATGGCCAACCCGATCAGGAGCTGCTGGCGGCGATCGCCGCGGGTCGGGCCCGCCTGCAGCAGGCCCAGCTGCCCGCTCCCTTGGGCAGTGGCCCGTGGCAGCCGCTGCTGCGGGTGGATGCCGATGTGGCCGCGGGGATCGCCCGCGCCGCCCTGGAGCAGGGTGCTGATCTGGTGCTGATGGGCATGGGCCGCGGTGCGGCCTTCGGCCGCTGGCTGTTCGGAGACCTGGTGGATGCCACCTGCCGCCAGGCCCATTGCCCGGTGGTGGTGGCGCGGCTGCAGCAGCCGCCCGCCACCATGACGCGCCTGCTGGTGCCGATCAAGGACCTCACGGCCGCGGCATTGGAGCAGTTTCAGCTGGCCGAGCGCATGGCCGCCGCGCAGGGCGGATCGATCACCCTGCTGCATCTGCACGACCCTCGCCTGCCGGCCGCTGAGCGGCTGCAGCTGAAGCGTGAGCTGCAGCGCTGGCGCCCCCAGGCTGAACCCACCGCCGCTGCGGTGCCGGTGGATCTCGCCCTGCGTCCCAACCTGGGCGTGGAAGCGGAGATCCGCCGCGCCAGCGAGGCCCACCATCTGGTGATTCTGCGTTCGCAGCGCCGCCTGGTGGCCGGCCTGCCGATCGCCGCCAGCGACCGCACCAGCCGCCTGCTGCGCCAGCTCGAGCGCTCGGTGCTGGTGATCAGCGATCCGCTGCACTGAGCCGCTCCCTGCCCCCAGACTGCCTCACATGGATTCGCCGTTGCACTACAGCGCCAGCGATCTGGCCCGTTGGGGGCTGCTTGAGGCGGCCCGGCGTGAGGAGGCCCGCGATGCCTTGATGGCTTCAGTGGCGCCACCCTCGGCGGCGGTGCTGGCGGCGGCGCGGCAGCAGCGGCTGGCCCTGCTGGCCAAGCAGTCGCACGACCCCGCGCGCGCCGGCACATCGCTGGCGGCGTTGTAGCTCAGCGATTCGGCCTCCACGCGGCAGGCCTTTGCCCGCCGCTACGGCTGCACCCCGGCGGCCTACCGGCGCGGCGCCCGGGCGGTGCAGCCGGCGTGAAGCTCAATACCGACTGCGCAAGGGTATTGACCTTGCGGTTGAGTTGTCCTGCTGGGCCATGGCGGTGGTCTCTCTCAAGCTGCCCGATGCCTTGGATGCCGAGCTCTCGGAGCAGGCCCAGCGCCGCAGGCTCAGCAAATCTGAGCTGATGCGCCGTGCTCTGAGGGCATTCCTGCAGGGATTGCCTGAGCCCTCGCCCGCAGCAGAACCGACCGCTGCCGATCTCGTGGCTGATCTGGTGGGCTGTTGCGAAGGAGCCCCACCAGACCTGTCGAGCAATCCTGTCCATCTGGCCGGGTTTGGTGAGCGCTGACGATGGCGGTGCTGCTCGACACCCGATCCTCCCTAGAGAAATGCTCTCGCAAGGCGCTCGCAGTCTTGCGGGCTGCCTCCAGGGTTTTGCCCAAGCTGTCGTGATCGTGATCGGCCACCGTGAAGCGGCTCACCCCCATGCGTGCGGCCAGGTCCTCCAGTCGCCAGTGGCTCCTGGCCGGGCCTCCGGTATTGCGCTGAAGTGCTGCTGAAGGTGTCCACAAAGGTGCTCACCTTCGTAAGGCCCCCTGGCAGGGCCTTCTACGGCTCCACCACTGAGAGCATCAGGTGGGATCTGTGCTTTGTGGTGTGCACGGCCGACTGAGCAGCTCAGGGTGGCCTGCGGCGCAGCCCCAAAGCCCCACAACCTGCCTAAACCAGGGGTAGCCGCAGCCCTTGCTCGCCATGCCCTACACCCATCTGCTGGTGCCCACCGATGGTTCGGAGCTCTCGAGCGCCGCGTTGGATCAGGCGATCGGCCTGGCCAAGGCCCTGGGGGCACACCTGACGGTGCTGCACGCGCAGCCGCCGGTGCCGCTGCCGATCCTGGGCATGGGCGATGCGATCGATCCCGTCACGGTCGATGCCCTGGTGCGCGCCAGTCGCGAGAGCGCCGAAGCAGTGATGACCGCTGCCGTGGCCCATGTGGAGGCAGCCGGGCTCGAGCCCCGCCAGCAGGCCGTCGAGCATGCCTCACCCCATGCCGCCATCGTTGAAGCGGCCCGCTCGCTGGGCTGCGATCTGATTGTGATGGCCTCCCACGGCCGCCGCGGCCTCGAAGGCTTGCTGCTGGGCAGCGAAACCCAGAAAGTGCTCGCCACCAGCCCCTGCCCGGTGCTGGTGGTGCGCTGAACTCTCTTCCTGAATCCATCCATAGACTTGAGTCGCGCTCTGTCAGGCCGATGCGTCTCTCAGAACTCCAGGCCCTCTCACAAAAGCTGCGGGTGATTGCCGAGCGCTACGGCGCTTTCAACATCGCGGTGTTCGGATCGGTCGCACGTGATGAGGCAACTGAAGCCAGCGATATCGACCTTCTAGTCGACCTGCCCCAGGGCACGAGCCTGTTTCAGCGGGCTGAATTTCAACAGGATTTGGAAGCTTTGCTGGATCACAAAGTGGATCTGATCCGTCGCCGCAATCTCAGACCGAGTCTGCGCGATCGGGTGGAAGCAGAAGCTGTGCCACTGGCATGACACCGCGCGATCAGGAGGCCCTGGAGGACATCATTGCGGTGATCATTCGCGCCCTGGCCTTCCCGATCACCGGCTTTGATTCCTTTGAGGATACGGATTATCTCCAGGACGCGGTAATTCGTTGTCTTGAAGTTCTTGGAGAAGCTGTCAAACGGCTCAGTCCGGATCTACGGGACAAGCACGTCGATGTGCCATGGCGTGGCACGGCCGGGATGCGAGATCTCCTGATTCATGCCTATGACAGGGTGGATCTCGACGAGGTGTGGCAGGCCTCTTTGTTGTTTCCCACGATCAGGGGAGCGGATCTCTCAGATCCTTCAATCTTGACTATGGGTCGTCTGAGATTCGAACTCAGGACCAATCGGTTAAAAGCCGAGTGCTCTACCGCTGAGCTAACGACCCGCCCGGGCGCCGGGCGCCAGGGTGTGGCGCGGTGTGCCACCGTGTGAACGTATCACCCGGCAGGCCCCATCGAGAATGGGCTCCTCTACGGCTGCCCGAGTCTCCGAATGACCGCCTTCCCCTGGCCGGATCCCGTGGTGCACCCCGACGCCTGGGTGGCCGACACCGCCGTGCTGATCGGCAATGTGCAGCTGGCGGCCGGCGCCAGCCTGTGGCCCACGGCGGTGGCCCGCGGCGATGTGTGCCCCATCGTCATCGGCGAGGGCTCCAACGTGCAAGACGGGGCTGTGCTGCATGGTGATCCGGGCTATCCGGTGACCATCGGCACCGATGTGACCATTGGCCACCGGGCCGTGGTGCACGGCGCCACCCTCGAAGACGGCTGCCTGATTGGCATTGGCGCCATCGTGCTCAACGGCGTCACCGTGGGAGCCGGCGCCCTGGTGGCGGCGGGTGCGGTGGTCACCAAAGACGTGCCCCCCGGCGCGCTGGTGATGGGGGCGCCGGCGCTGCTCAAGCGCCAGCAGAGCCCCGAGGCCATCGCCGAGCAGCGCCAGCACGCCCGCCGCTACCGCCAGCTGGCCATGGCCCATGCCGGCCGCAGCAGCGATCTTGGCTTCAGTTGATTGCCATTTGACAGGGGTCGCCAGCGCTCGGCGGCGGCACTCCTTAAGATCGCCGCACTGAAACGCGCTTTGACATGGACGCTCGGTTGGTGTTGGTGGCTGCTCCGATCGTGCTGGCCGCGGGCTGGGCCGTGTTCCACATCGGCCGCGCCGCCGTGGGTCAGCTGCAGCTGTTTATCAAGCGCGGCCGCGCCGCCTGATGGTGCTGGTGATCGGTGCCGGCCTGGCCGGCACCGAAGCCGCCTGGCAGATCGCCCGCGCCGGGGTGCCCGTGCGGTTGGTGGAAATGCGCCCCGTGCGCCGCTCGCCCGCCCACCACAGCCCTGAATTTGCCGAACTGGTGTGCAGCAACAGCTTCGGCGCCCTGAGCAGCGACCGGGCCGCCGGGCTGCTGCAGGAAGAACTGCGCCGGCTGGGCTCGCTGGTGATCACCACGGCCGATGCCCATGCGGTGCCCGCCGGCGGCGCCCTGGCGGTGGATCGGGGCCGCTACAGCGCTGCTCTCACCGCGGCCCTCGAGCAGCACCCGCTGGTGACGGTTGAGCGGCGCGAGCACACCCAGCTGCCGGCCCCCGGTGAACTCGCCGTGCTCGCCACAGGGCCCCTCACCAGCGAGCCCCTGGCCGAGCAGCTGCGGGCCTTCACCGGCCGCGACGACTGCCACTTTTTCGATGCCGCCAGCCCGATCGTCGAGGGCGAGAGCATCGATCTGAGCGTGGCCTTCCGTGCCAGCCGCTACGACAAGGGCGACGCCGACTACATCAACTGCCCCATGGACCAGGGGCAGTACCTGGCCTTTCGCGAGGCGCTGCTGGCGGCCGAGCAGGCCGAGCTCAAAGACTTCGACAAGGAGAGCGCCAGCTTCTTTGAAGGCTGCCTGCCGATCGAGGAGCTGGCCCGCCGCGGTGACGACACCATGCGCTTCGGCCCCCTCAAACCGATCGGCCTCTGGGATCCCCGCTGGGGCGATCTGAACGATCGCGAGGTGCGCCGCGCCAAGCGGGCCTACGCGGTGGTGCAGCTGCGCCAGGAAGACAAAGACGGCCGCCTCTGGAACCTGGTGGGCTTCCAGACCAACCTCAAGTGGGGCGAGCAGCAGCGGGTGCTGCGGCTGATCCCCGGGCTCGAGAACGCCACCTTCGTGCGCTTTGGCGTGATGCACCGCAACACCTTTTTGGAGTCGCCCCAGCTGCTCGATCCCACCCTGCAGTTCAGAGCCCGCCCCACGCTGCTGGCGGCGGGCCAGATCACCGGCACCGAGGGCTATGCGGCGGCGGTGGCCGGGGGGTGGCTGGCGGGCACCAACGCCGCCCGGCTGGCCCTGGGCCAGGAGCCGATCAGCCTGCCGCCCACCACGATGATCGGCGCGCTCACGCACTTTGTGGCCGAGGCGCCCTGCGGCGCAGGCGGCAAGCGCGGCCAGTTCCAGCCAATGCCGCCCAACTTCGGGCTGCTGCCCGAGCTGCCCGTGCGCATCAAGGCCAAGCGGGAGCGCTACGGCGCCTACCGCGACCGGGCCCTGGCCGATCTGGCGGCTGCAGTGCCCCTGGCTGCAGGCGTCGTCAGATGATCCGCCCCGCGCGCTGGGACATTGCCCGCATCCGCCGCCGCCACGCTGGCTACCGCTACCTGCTGGCCCTGGAGCTGCTGATCCTGGCGCTGCAGCCCGTGTGCCGCCTGTGGCCGCCACTCAACTCGCTGCTGGCGATGGCCCTGGCGCTGCTGATTCTGAGCACCCTGACGCGCTTTTCGATGCTGCGGGCCACGCGGCGGCGGGCGATGGTGGTGGGCGTCGCCGCGATCGCGCTGGAGCTGGTCTGGCTGCTGCTGGGATTGCTGGGGTTGGCGTCGTCGTTCTGGTTCACCCTGGTGCACCTGCTGGTCTGGCTGGTGTACCTCGGCATGACCATCCTGCGCATGGTCAAAAGCCTGATCCAGGAGCCCTACGTGACCTTCTCGGTGGTGATGGGGGCCGCGAGCGGGTATCTGCTGATCGGCTACAGCGGCGGTCTGCTGCTGTTCAGCATCTGGTTGCTGAACCCGGCCAGTTTCGGCCTGCTGAAGTCGGTGTCCGGCGGCAGCAGCGATGTGCTGCAGCTGTTGGCTGCCGGTCCCAGCATGTTTCTGGGCGCCTTCGGGTATCTGACCACCGCGGGCACCAACCTGATCCAGGCGCGCAGCCTGGTGGCCGAGGCCGCCACCACCCTGATCACCGTGGCCGGCCAGCTCTATGTGGCGATCCTGATCGCCCTGGTGCTGGCGCGGTACCACCGCCGCCGCAACTGAGCCTCGGCCTAGGGTTCAGCGCTGGATGGCCTGTGCAGCGTGGTGGCAGAAGCTCCCTGGGACGTGATCGTGATCGGCAGCGGCATCGGCGGCCTGGTGACCGCCAGCCAGCTGGCGTCCAAGGGCGCGCGCACCCTGGTGCTCGAGCGCTACCTGATCCCGGGGGGATCGGGCGGCAGCTTCAAGCGGGCGGGCTACACCTTTGATGTGGGCGCTTCGATGATCTTCGGGTTCGGCGAGAGCGGCCACACCAACCTGCTGACCCGCGCCCTGGCCGATGTGGGCGAGCACTGCGAGACCGTGCCCGACCCGGCACAGCTCGAGTACCACCTGCCCGGCGGCCTCACCGTGGCGGTGGATCGCAACTACGACAGCTTCGTGGCGCGGCTCACGGCCCTGTTCCCCCATGAGGCCAAGGGCATCCGCGCCTTCTATGACACCTGCTGGCAGGTGTTTCGCTGCCTCGATGCGATGCCGCTGCTCTCGCTCGAGGACCCCGCCTACCTGGCCAAGGTGTTTTTCAGAGCGCCCCTGGCCTGCCTGGGCCTGGCCCGCTGGCTGCCGGTGAACGTGGGCGACGTGGCGCGGGCCCACATCCGCGATGAGCAGTTGCTGCGCTTCATCGACATGGAGTGCTTCTGCTGGTCGGTGATGCCCGCTGATCTCACCCCGATGATCAATGCGGGGATGGTGTTCTCCGATCGCCATGCCGGCGGCATCAACTACCCCAAAGGCGGTGTTGGCGTGATCGCCGAGAAGCTGGTGGCGGGCCTGGAGCGCCATGGCGGCGCCATCCGCTACAAGGCCCGGGTCACCAAGGTGCTGCTCGAGGGCGAGGGGGGGGCGGCCCGGGCCGTGGGCGTGGAGCTGGCCAATGGCGAACAACTCCGCGCCCGCCGGGTGGTTAGCAACGCCACCCGCTGGGACACCTTCGGCGGGCTCGTCGATACCGCCCACACGCCCCAAGCCGAAACCACCTGGCGCCGCCGCTACAAGCCCTCGCCCTCGTTCCTGTCTTTGCACCTGGGCATCGATGCCGCCGTGGTGCCCGATGGCTTCCACTGCCATCACCTGATCCTGGAGGACTGGCAGCAGATGGAGGCCGAGCAGGGGGTGATCTTTGTGTCGATGCCCACGCTGCTGGATCCCAGCCTGGCGCCGGCGGGCCATCACATCCTGCACACCTTTGCCCCCAGTGCGATCGAGCACTGGCAGCACCTGTCACCGGCCGAGTACAAGGCCAAGAAACAGGCCGATGCCGACCGCCTGATCGCTCGCCTGGAGGCGATCCTGCCGGGGTTGGCGGGGGCGATCCGTCACCGTGAGGTGGGCACTCCCCGCAGCCATCGCCGCTTCCTGGGGCGCATGGGCGGCAGCTACGGGCCGATCCCAGCCCTGCGGCTGCCTGGGCTGTTGCCGATGCCCTTCAACCGCACGGGTCTGAAGGACCTTTACTGCGTCGGCGATTCCTGTTTCCCCGGCCAGGGGCTCAACGCCGTGGCCTTCAGCGGCTTCGCCTGCGCCCATCGCATCGGTGCGGATCTGGGGATCAACCCCTGGGCACTGCCGGCCTAGGGACCGACTAGGCCTCCACGTAATAGCCGCTGCGGGCCAGGGCCTCCTCCTCAGGGCTGAAGTGGGGATCGGCCAGCTCCAACTCGGGGTTGTAGTGGTAGTTCTGCTGCAGAAAGCCGGAGCGCAGCACGGCCTCTTCGGCCTTGACCACGGTGGTCTCGGCCCGTTGCCAGAGCTGCCTGAGTTCCGCGGAGCCGGGCCGGCTCAGGGCCAGCTGCAGTTCATCGCGCAGCACACCCAGATGGGCGGCCTGTTTCAACACCCCGTAGATGCGACTCACCCGCTCGGTTTCGATCGCCTGGTAGGCCAGGGCTTCGGCCCGGGCCAGCTCGGAATCCAGGCTCGGCCAGTAGCGGGTGGTGTAGTGGGCCTGCTCATCGCGGTGGAACCAGGGTTCGCTGCGGGCGATCGAAGCCGACACCGTGTTGTGCAGCTTCCACAGAAACAGGCGCAGGCTGGCCCCGTTGTTGATCACCGACAACTTCTGGTCGAGCGTCACCTCGATGTGGGGGTCCCCCTCGTCGCGGGGTCCCAGCAGCAGGTATTCGATCGGGTAGAGGTTCACCTCCTTGTTGCGCACCACGTAGCGATTGAGGTGGTAGCGGCAATAGGGGCAGGGGTACATCGTCGCCAGCGTGGCGAAGAAGCGTTTGAACAGGTCCACGAGCACGGCCTGTTCAGCGTCGGGCTTGGCAGCGATGATCTCAGCGCTGGTGTGCAGGAAGCGCCAGGTGGCCGGGCCCAGGTAGTAGGGGAAGCTCAGACGCATCTCCGAGTCGGCGATGTCGCTGCGCCCCAGGTAGACGTCGATGAAGGCCACATACTCGCTGAGGTAGCCATCGCCGCGGCCGAATTCTTCGCGTTCGCGCCGTTTCTGCACCCCGTTGAGGTAATGGCGTGTGAGCCGCCAGGCCTGCTTGAGCTCCTGTTTGACCGACGGCGAACACTGCGGAAAGTGGGCGCGCACCGCTGGGGCATAGCGATCGAACTCGCCGGCATCGCGCACCTGTTGGAACCAGGCATCGAGATCGGCCTCGGTTTCGGCATCCAGTGCAGCCAGATCGGCAGCCGTGCGCACCGAGCAGGCCCGCAGCAGCCGGGGCATGAACTCCTCATACCAGTAGCGGGTCGGCATGATCGCCCCCGCATAGCGGGTGTCGCTCTCATCGACGATCACCCGCTGCCAGGTGTCGAGGAAGGGGCGTTGGGTCTGGGTGCCAACGCTGGTGGCGTCGCCGTGACGGTGATCGCTGAGTTCGCGGTGGTCGTCGCGATGGCGCAGGCGATTGAGCTCGTGGTGGCGCAGATCGTCGCTGCTCAGTTGGCGTGGATCGTGACCCTGCAGGCCAGTGACCAGCAGCAGCTCGACCAGGCCCGCAAACAGCTGGTGCTGATGGTCGAGTTCGGCGAGCTCCTCCTCGAGCTGGGTTTCGGCCTCGCGCATGGCCTCGTTCGGTTGGAGCTCGTGCCAGTGCTGCATGCGTTGATGCAGCGCCTCGAGAGCACCATTGACCGAGCCCAGCAGATCCTCGAGCGGCTGACGGGCCTCCGGCTCCACAACCCCGAGCGCGGCGTAGAGGTCGATGGCGGCATTCACGAAGGCCGCGAAGTGTTCGATCGTGTAGGGCAGGTCGTAGGCCCGCAGGTGGGTCTCCGAATTGGCCGAATAGTTGGCCCGGAAACTGCGGTAGGCCGCACCCTGCACCAGGCGGAACAGGCCGATCTGCAGCTGCAGCGGCGACGTCCCGGTTGCGTCCTGCCCGTTGGCCGGCGGGGTGGGCGCTGTCGCGCTCGTTGCTGCAGAGGCTTGGGCGCTGGCTGAAGCGGGCGTGGTCGCAGGTTTGTGGCCCAGGTGGGAGGCGTGGTAGCTGCGCGGGTGCCGCTGGAACCCTGCCGGCAAAAAGGCCAGAAAGTCGTCGCGGCTGATCTGCCCGGCACCATCGCGGTCGATGGCGATGGCGATGGCCTCGGCCTCGCTGGGTTTCAGTGCGAAGACCGTCAGCAGCTGTTGCAGCACCGCCACGCTCACACCCTGCGGGCAGGCCGCACTCAGCACGCCATAGGCCTCTTCACAGCGCAGCCGCTGATCGCCGGCCAGCACCGTGAGCAGCAACCTTCCCTGCCCGGCGGAAGGCAGCCCATCGCCCTGCAGGCTGTGCAGCAGGGGTTCGATTTCCGAGGCGGCAAGCGCGGTGCCTGCGGCTTGCAGCGCAGCCGCGATCCGATCGGCCAGGCCTCTGGCGGTTGGGGGCGGATCAGCGCTGACCGCGTTCCAGATCTCCACCAACTGGTGACGTTCGCGCAGCTGATTCATCCGTGTCCTGCCCCTCCCGATGGTATCGGTGATTCACAACGACCGGACCCGCATCCATAGGCTGGTCTTACCCGTTGTACAGGTTGATGAGTGCTTCCCCTGGTCCTGCCGGCCCCAGTTCGGCGGAGCTGGCCCGCTACCTCGAGCAGCGCGGTGAGCTCAGCAAGCCCTGGATGCTGCAGATGCTGCGCCTCACCAAACTCAAGGAGGCCAAAGACGCAATGGACCCCAGCGAGTACGTGGCCAAGCTGGCCGAGGCCCATGCCGATCTGATGCGCCTGGGCGCGTTCTGGAAAGGGCGGGAGCAGGAGGTGTTTTCGGGCCGCTGCACCCCGCCCGAGCTGATCGAACCCCTGCCGGGCTCGGCCGACGATCGATGACCAGCCTGCAGGCGCCCGCTCCCGCCAGCGCGACGGCCGGCGTCTACCCGATGGCCCCGATGATTCGCTTCACCCTGGTGAGCCTGTACCTGGCCCTGGTGCTGCCGCTGCCCGCCCTGGCGCCGCCGTTGCTTCAGCCCGCCCTGCTGCTGGCGGTGCCGCTGGGCCTGGTGCTGGTGTGGGCGCTCACCAGCGAGCAGGTGCGGCTCGAGACCGACGCCATCAGCGTCGGCCATCCCGCCTGGTGCCGCTGGCTGCTGCGGCGTGGCTGGAGCCTGCGCTTCGATCAGATCGCTGGGCTCACCCCCGTGGGCACCAGCCAGGGTGGACGCGTCTTCTATGTGCGTCAGAGCGGTGGCGGGGCCTACTTGCTGCCACAACGGATCGACCGGTTCGAAGAGTTTCTCCGGCGTTTCGGCGCCTCGACAGCGCTCGACCTCGCTGGCGTGGCCCGGCTCACCCCCCCGTGGACCTATCAGCTGCTGGCGGTGTTGAGCGGGTTGATGCTGAGCGCTGAACTGGTCTGGCTGCTGGCGGGTTGGATCCCGGCTTGATCACAGCCGCTTCGCTCAGCCCAGGGTGGCGAGGGGATTGGTGCCGCCATTGCCACTGCTGCTTTCGGCCACTGGCGCCTCGGCGGGCAGGGTCTCGAGGCTGAAGCGGTAGCCCTGCTGGCGCATGGTTTCGATGCCGCCGCCTTCGCCAAGGCCGGCCTGCTCGAGCTTGCGCCGCAGCGTCAACACCTGGGTGTCGACCGAGCGGGGGCCGCCACTGAACGGCGGCCAGGCCATGCGCAGCAGCTCCTGACGGCTGCGCACCACGCCGGGTGGCATCAGCAGGGCGCAGAGCAGGGCGAATTCGCGCGGGCTCAGCTCCACCGGTTGGTCGCGCAGAGTGACCTGGCGCAGCAGCACGTGCACCTCCAGCGGCCCCACACACACCCGCTCCTGCAGGCCGGTGCGGCTGCGCCGCAACAGGGTGCGGCAGCGGGCGGCCAGCTCTTCGAGGCCAAAGGGTTTGCGCAGCACGTCATCGGCCCCGGCATCGAGCAGGGCGACCACCGGTTCTGAGCCGGAGCGGGCGGTGAGCACCATCACCGGCGTGCGCAGCTTGGCGGCGAGCCGCAGGGCCGAGGTTTCCTCGAGCAGCTCCGAGGCCACCAGCAGGTCGGGTGATTGCTCCTGGCAGATGTCGATCGCTTCGCGGGCGCTGCCCACGGCAGCCGCCAGGTGGCCGTCCTGGCGCAGTCGCTGCGCCAGGACGGTGCGCAGGGTGGCGTGGGGGTCGACCACCAGAACCCGTTTGGGTTGGCTGGTCTGGGCCGAACTGGCTGGCGGCAGATCCATGGGGATGAACCGCAGGGTTCCAGATGTGACCCCAAGCTAACGGGCCAATCCGGCTGCTCCGCGTATCAGGCGATGCCTTTCGATCTGGCACGTGGGACGCTTGCTCAGCTGGGGGCTCCCCATCGGCGTCGCGATCGACCACAATGGCCCCAGGGTTGATCCCTGGCATGACCGCACTGCAGCATCCCGACGCGATTCGCCACTTTCAGTCGCTCTGCGATGCCTGCCAGGATTTGGCCGACCGCTACCACGGTCCGTCTGAGCTGCGGCTCTACGCCGACGGCTACCTGCATGCCCTGCGCAAGACCGCGGTGCTCGATCCGATTTCGCAGCGTCGCCTCGAGGAGCTGGTCGACCGCTGGATCATGGATCCGTCAAGCTTTGTGGGGCCCGGTGGTGACCCCAGAACCCTGTTTGAGACAGGCCGCAACTGAGCCGCAACTCACGCTTTGCGGGCAGCTGAGCATGGGCCCGCTGGCTGAGCAGCTGGTTGGCTGAGCCGCAGACCGTTCAGCTGGCCAGGGCGATCTCCAGCTTTTCGCGCAGCTCACCCGAGTTGTACATCTCGATCAGGATGTCGCTGCCGCCCAGGAATTCCCCCTTCAGATAAACCTGGGGAATGGTCGGCCAGTCGGAAAAGTCTTTGATGCCCTGGCGGATTTCCATGTCGGAGAGCACGTCGAAGGTCTCGAACGGCACCCCGAGGGAATGCAGGATCTGCACCACGTTGTTGGAAAAGCCGCATTGGGGCATCAGCTTGTTGCCCTTCATGAACACGAAGATGGGGCTGCTGGCGATCAGTCCTTCGATGCGTTGCTGGATCTGGGTGTCCATGGTCAGGGTCAGAGGTGCTGGGGTGTGGCTAAGGGGGTGAGTGGCTCAGGCCGGCGTGGCGGTCTGCAGGGCCAGGGCGTGGATCGCCTCACTAGCCAGCTCCTGCTTCAGGGCCCGGTACACCATCTGGTGCTGCTGCACCCGGCTCTGGCCGGCAAAGGCGGATGACACGACCTTGACCTGCAGGTGATCGCCGCCTCCGGTGAGGTCTTCGACTTCAACACTGGCGTCGGGCAGGGCGGTCTGGATCGCCTGCCTCACCTGATCTGGCTGAACCATGCAGAGAGGGATATTGCGGGTCATTGTGGCAGCGACGGCCGGGAGCTGACGGCTTCGCCGGTGGCGTTGCCTTCAGCTGCCGCTGCTGGGGCCGGGGGCGTTGTAGGGGGTGGCGGCAAAGCCCAGTTCCACCAGCTGCTGGTAGGCCTTGCGGCCATTCTCATTGGCCGGGGTCATCACCTTCACCACCTCGACCAGCAGGGGCACGGCCACCTCGGGCTGGTTCTGGCGCCGGAACACGG
>VGPQ01000002.1 GCA_016882555.1 Cyanobacteria bacterium M_surface_7_m2_040 | reverse complement strand
ACGAGCGTGCGCAGCATCCTGCAACAGCAGCGCCAGCCGGTGTCGCTGGAGCAGAGGGTGGGCCCCGAGCAGGACACGCCCCTCAAGGACCTGCTGGAGGATCCGCACCCCACACCGGAGCAAGAGCTGAGCCGCCGGCAGCTGCACGAGACGATCGAATCGCTGCTGCTGCAACTGAACAGCCGCGAAGGCGAGGTGATCCGCGAGCGCTTTGGCCTGGGGAGCGATGTCCCGCGCAGCCTCAGCGAAATCGGCGAACGGCTGCAGTTGTCGCGTGAACGGGTGCGGCAGATCGAGACGCGAGCCCTGCACAAGCTGAGGCAACCCCAGAACCGCTGCACACTGCGCGATTACCTGGGCGCCCTCGACTGAGACCCGGATCAACCCGGATCAACAAAGATCACAAGCCCCGCGGCGCCACGCCCAAACAGGCCGCATCCGGTTAAAACGAAATGAGTATGAGTTAGCACCATGGGTGGCACCTCTCCGTCGATCGACATCGGCATCCCCGACGCACAGCGCCTGCAGATCGCTGAGGGGCTCGGCCATGTTCTGGCCGACACCTGGGTGCTCTACGCCAAAACCCATGGCTTCCACTGGAACGTCACGGGGCCGATGTTCAACACCCTGCACCTGATGTTTGAGGGTCAATACAACGAGCTCTGGCTGGCCCTCGACGAGATCGCCGAGCGCATTCGCTCCCTGGGCTGCAAGGCCCCCTACGGCAGCAGCACCTACAGCAGCCTGGCCTCCATCAGCGATGCCCAGGGCGTGCCGGAGGCCCTGGCCATGGTGCGCGAACTGGTCGCAGGCCACGAGGCCGTGGCCCGCACGGTGCGCCGCGTCTTCGCCCTGGCCGATGACGCCAACGACCAGCCCAGCGCCGACCTGCTCACCCAGCGGCTGCAGATCCATGAAAAAACGGCCTGGATGCTGAGGAGCCTGTTGGAAGGCTGAGTCTGGCGCCGCGGCAGTGCCCCCCCTGGTGGCGGTCGGTACGCGGTCGGTACATTGAAGGATCAGCTGGAGACCCATGAGCCCGATGCCCCCCGCCAGCACCACAGCCCTGGCAGCGGGGGCCCGCGCAGGGTCGCGAACCAAGTTTGTGTTCGTGACCGGCGGCGTGGTCTCGAGCATCGGCAAGGGGATCGTGGCCGCCAGCCTGGGGCGGCTGCTCAAGAGCCGCGGCTACCAGGTCTCGATCCTCAAGCTGGATCCCTACCTCAACGTCGATCCGGGCACGATGAGCCCGTACCAGCACGGTGAGGTGTTCGTCACCGAGGACGGCGCCGAAACCGATCTCGACCTGGGTCACTACGAACGCTTCACCGACACGGCGATGTCGCGCCTCAACAGCGTGACCACCGGCTCGATCTACCAGGCGGTGATCAACAAGGAGCGCCGCGGCGATTACAACGGCGGCACGGTCCAGGTGATCCCCCACATCACCGGCGAGATCCGCGAGCGCATCCACCGCGTGGCTGCCAACTCGGGTGCCGATGTGGTGATCACCGAGATCGGCGGCACCGTGGGCGACATCGAATCGCTGCCCTTTCTCGAGGCCATCCGCGAATTTCGGGGGGATGTGGGCCGCCATGACACGGCCTATGTGCACGTCACCCTGCTGCCGTTCATCGGCACCTCCGGCGAACTCAAGACCAAGCCCACCCAGCACTCGGTCAAGGAGTTGCGCTCGATCGGCATCCAGCCCGATGTGCTGGTGTGCCGCAGCGACCGGCCGATCACCGACGACATGAAGGCCAAGATCGGTGGCTTCTGCGGCGTGCCCACCCGCGGTGTGATCCAGGCCCTCGATGCCGACAGCATCTATGCGGTGCCGCTGGCGATGGAGCAGGAAGGCCTCTGCCGCGAGGTGCTCGATGTGCTGCGCCTCGACGACCACGACAGCGACATGGCCAGCTGGGCCCAGCTGGTCACCAAGCTGCGCAATCCGGGGCCGGCCGTGAAGGTGGCGCTGGTGGGCAAGTACGTGCAGCTCAATGACGCCTACCTCTCGGTGGTCGAGGCCTTGCGCCATGCCTGCATCGACTGCGACGCCAGCCTCGATCTGCGCTGGATCTGCGCCGAGCAGATCGAAACCCAGGGGGCCGAAGCGCTGCTGGCGGGCATGGATGCGGTGGTGGTGCCCGGCGGCTTCGGCAACCGCGGCGTCGACGGCAAGGTGGCCGCGATCCGCTGGGCCCGCGAACAACGGGTGCCCTTCCTGGGCCTATGCCTGGGCATGCAATGCGCCGTGATCGAATGGGCCCGCAACACTGCCGGCCTCGCCGGCGCCACCAGCGCTGAGCTTGACCCCGACACGCCGCACCCGGTGATCCACCTGCTGCCGGAACAGCAGGACGTGGTCGATCTGGGCGGCACCATGCGCCTGGGCGTGTACCCCTGCCGACTGACACCGGGCAGCATGGGCCAGCGGCTCTACGGCGATGAGGTGGTCTATGAGCGGCACCGCCATCGCTATGAATTCAACAACGCCTACCGCAATCTGTTTCTGGAGTCGGGCTACGAGATCAGCGGCACCTCCCCCGACGGCCGTCTGGTGGAGCTGGTCGAGCTGAAGGGCCATCCCTTCTTCACCGCCTGCCAGTACCACCCCGAATTCCTCTCCCGGCCGGGCAAACCCCACCCCCTGTTCAGGGGGCTGGTGGCTGCGGCCCAACAGCGCCTGCCCCATTCGCCAGCCGAACTGCAGCACAGCCGCGAGCTGGATCGGCACCAGGCCGATCCCGCCGGATCAGAAGGTCGCCGTTCGGAAGCTGCCGCCCCAGGTCAATGACAGCACCACGGCACGGCCGGCACCGCCACTGTTGTCGAGGTTGACGCCGCTCAGGGTCACGAACAGCGGCACACCACGGGCCGGCACCAGCGAAAGGCTGGCATTGACGCCGCGTCCCACCCAGCCGGCACTGAGGCCGAGGTTGGGAGCCAATTCAACGCCAAGCGACGCAAAGGCGCCCTGGCTGGGCAACCATCCCTGGTCGATGCGCTGAAAGCGCCCGCCGCCGCCGCCCACGGTGAGCTGAAGGGTCTGGCGAAAGCTGGAATCGTGGGGACGCAACGGCCACGCCAGCGTGAGCACCCCATAGGGGCTGCTCGGTTCACGGGCCAGCTCGCCGCTGGTCGCGATCCGCAACCAACCGGCGCTCACCGCGGCCTTGAACCGCGGCTGGTCGACGAGGCTGCGGCCAATCCGCAGATCCAGGCTGCCACCGCCGGGCTCACCCCGATAGCTCTCGAGGTTGGCGTCGAGCTCAACGGCCACGGCGCGACGGGGATTGCCGAAGCCCACGCCCAGGTTGAGGCAGCCATCGACAAACGGATCGGCGCGCTGCCATTGCTCGTAGCCATAGATCGACGTGCTCACGTAGTAGTTGCCCCATTCGGCGGTCAAGGCCGTGGGCATCTGGGTGGGTGTGAGGCTGGGAGCACTGTAGGGCGGCGGATCCTGAGCCAGAGCAGGGCCGCTCGGCTGGGCTGACAGCCAAGCGGTCACCGCCAACAGCAGCTCAAGCGCCCGCTGGCTCCTGTGGCGGACAGAGCCGGCGCGCAACAAACGGAACGGAAGCATCGAGAAGCTCGCAGGGAAGGGAACGGGGCTCCGGCGGTGCGGTCACCAGCAGCAGCAAGGGGTCCGGCAAGGTCCAGTCCTCATGGCCGGTCGCCAATGGAATCCAGCGGGGCTGGGGGGCGCTGAAGTACACCCAGCCGATCAACTCGGGGTAACGGGCAACGACCGCCCATGGGCGAGGCAGATGGTGGCCACACAGGCCGCGCCGCAATCTTCCTCGTCGTGCTGACGCACACAAGGCAGCGGCTCAGCCCGTCGCGCCAACCAACGCCGCAGCCAACGCTGGAGCGCAAACACCCCTTGAGGCCAGGTCGAAGCAGTCATGTCTTCGGCGGCACCGCTCAGGCAACGATGAGGGCAGATCCATTGCCCTGGGTGTTGCTGACACTGCTGTCAAACAGGGCCAGATTCACCGCCACATTGATCTGCGGGTTGACGTTGAAGACGCTGGTCAGCGATGTGCTTGTGGCCGTGGTGGTGCTGGCTGCAACAGGGGCCAGCAGCGTCCGGCCAAGACCGCGACCGGAGGCAGCCATCGGGCCACCGCGGTAGCCACCACAGATCTGTTCGCAATGAAGCTCAGTGAGTTCAATCATGGCTCAAATGGTGAAAGTAAAAAAAGGGGAAGAAACTAAGCTTCCCTATTCAGGCAGAGACGAGCTGGGCTCAGGCAGCAATGGTCTGGAAGGCCAGATTGCTTTGCTCGTTGATGATGCCAGCGAAGCTATTCTTGCCACCGCCAAAGACCAGATTGGTGGCAAGATTCGACTGCCTCAGCGAGTTGCTGTAAGACGCAGAGCTGAAGACCCAAGAGGTGGAAGTGGTCGTGGTCGATCCACCACGCATGGGCCAGCCGTTGCCACCACTGATGGCCTCAAGCTGCTCGGGAGCAAGGAAAGTGAGCTTAGTCATGATCAAGAAATCAATGATTGAAGTGTTAAGCAAAGGAGCCGAAGCTCCGATCCTGTTTATTCATCAAACCAAGCAGCAATGGATTGGTGCTCACTTTTTCACCGCGATTGCTGCAGGCTGAAGCGAGCATCAATCAACGCACATCGAGTTTGATGAACACACGCAGGCGTCATCGCCGCACCCACTGATCTGCAGCGAAAACGCCCAGCGATTGGCCCCTGGTTAGGCTTTGTTGATGAAGGCGGATCCGATGCAATCAGCTTCACCGCTGGCGTTGCCGGTGGTGGAAACCTTCCACTCCCTGCAGGGAGAAGGCCTCCACAGCGGCCGCAGCGCCTTCTTCATTCGCCTTGGCGGCTGCCGTGTGGGCTGCAGCTGGTGTGACACCAAACAGTCATGGCCCGAGGGGCATCACCCAACGCGAACCACCACGGCGCTGGCCGCAGAGGCAGAGGCCGCGGCCCGCTCTGGGGCTGCTTTTGTGGTGATCACCGGCGGCGAGCCGCTGCACCACGATCTGGGACCCCTGTGCGCGGCACTGGCTGCGGTGCGGGCCAGCGGCACGACACCCCTACCGCTGCATCTGGAAACCAGTGGGGTGGATCCACTCAGCGGTCGCTTCAACTGGATCACGCTGTCGCCCAAACCGCACAGGCCCCCCACCAGCGAGCTGCTGGGGCTGTGCGACGAACTCAAGGTGGTGGTGGGCAGCCCCGCTGATCTGGTCTTCGCCGAAGCCATGGCTGGCGAGGCCTGCAACCAGCGCGGCAGCAGGGCCGCTGCGGCGCTGCTGCTCCAGCCCGCCTGGGACAACGCCTCAGGGCTTCAGCTGGCAGTGGAGCATGTGCGCCGTCACCCCCAGTGGCGCCTCAGCCTGCAGACCCACAAATGGCTGGCGATCCGCTGAACTCAGAGCGCCTGGGCGTCGCGGGGCTCGCGCTCGGCTTTCCACAGGCGCCAGCGCAGCTGCAGGGCCTCAGGCGCATACACAACGATCGGCCGGCTGGCGTTGTAAGGCACCACATAGGGCTTGCCCGCCATGGTCACAAAGGCCTGGCGGCGTGCCTGATCGGGCGGGCAGGCCATGCGGGTTGACACGAGCGGGCCGACGTTGACCACCCGAAACACCTGGGGCGTGGCCTCACTCAGCTTCCAGGGGCGCAACTGTGCAGCAAAGCTGTGCTGGTTGCAATCGACGCTGGCCATCTGCCCGACGATCAGCTGCACCCGCCAGTCGCGCGGATCGGGCGACAGCGACGGATCCTTTGTGGGGGGCAACAGACCGGGCAGCTGGATCACCCAGCGGCGCTCCCCCTTGGCCGGCGCGGGATAGGCCGACAGGTCGAGCCGCGGAATCGCCAGGGCAGCGGCGCTGGCCAGCAGCAACGGAACGGCCGCAGCAACGGCGAAAACCTGGGCCACAGGGCGATGCAGCACGCGATCACAGAGCAGAGGATCTCCATCCTGCCCAGGCCGCTCCGATCTGGCACCCTGGATTCATGACCGGCAGCACCCCTGCAGACCAGCGCCCCACCGCCATCGCCCTGCTGTCGGGCGGCCTCGATTCGGCCACCGCAGCCGCCCTGGCGCTTGAGGCGGGCTACCGGCTGATCGCCCTGTCGCTCGATTACGGCCAGCGGCATCGGCGCGAACTGGACGCGGCCGCTGCGATCGCCCGGGCACTCAAGATCCAGGAACACCACATCCTGGAGGTGAATCTGGCGGCCTGGGGCGGCTCGGCCCTCACCGATGACAGCATCCCCGTGCCCACCACGGGCGTGGTCGACGACGTGATACCCAACACCTACGTGCCCGGGCGCAACACGGTGTTCATCGCCCTGGGGCTCAGCCTGGCCGAAGCCCGGGGCGCTGAACGGTTGGTGCTGGGCGTCAACGCCGTCGACTACTCGGGCTATCCCGACTGCCGACCCGATTATCTGAAGACCTTCCAGCAGCTGGCCAGGCTCAGCAGCAAGGACGGCCGCGAGGGCCGGGCCACCGAGCTGTGGGCGCCGCTGGTGCACTGGAGCAAAAGCGAGATCGTGCAGCAGGGCCTGCGGCTGGGGGTGCCCATCGCCAGCACCTGGAGCTGCTACAGCGGCGGCGATGAACCCTGCGGTGTGTGCGACAGCTGCCGCATCCGCGACAGCGCCCTGATCGAGGCCGGTCACCCCGAGCTGGCGAGCCCCTGGGCTCAGCGTCAACACCAGCAGCAGCCATGAATGGAGGGTTGTGGCGAGAGCACCTGCCCTGGCGTGAGCCAGAGCTGGTGGTCGAGGCCGTGGCACGCCACGTGGGCTCGCAGGGCCTGGTCTGGCTCGATGGCGATGGCTCCGATCTGGGGCGTTGGGGCCGGCTGGGCTTTGCCCCCCAGGCCAGCATCTGCTGCCGCGGCCTGCCTGGCGCTGCCCTTGGTGAGGATCCCTTTGCAGCGTTGGCGCAGCTGGAGGAACAGCTCCACAGCAGCACCATCCACAGCAGCTGGATGGGATGGCTCGCCTATGAGGCCGGCGCCTGGGTGGAGCCCGGCGGGCACTGGAAGGACCCCGCCATGGCCGTGCTGTGGGCGGCCGGCTTCAGCCATGAACTGGTGTTTGATCTGCAGCAACGTCAGCTGTGGCTGGAGGCTCGCAGTGGAGTGACAAAGCAGCAGGAGCTGCTCGAAACGCTGCGGTCACTGATCGCGGCCCTGCCACTGGAGCCCCCAGGAGTGGCCGATCACCCAGACGCGGCCAACGGGCCTGAGGGCATCGGGCGGCAGTGGCAGTGGCAGTGGCACACCGACCGCAGCCAGTTTGCCGATCAGGTGGAGCAGATCCGCCGCTGGATCGCCGCTGGAGATCTGTTCCAGGCCAACCTCACCAGCTGCTGCGAGACGATCCTGCCGGCATCGCGCGCCAGCAGAGGCGATGAAGCACTAATGCTCTACCGGCAACTGCGCCGGCATTGCCCAGCACCCTTCGGGGGCCTGGCGATCGGTTGTGATCAGGCGGCGGGGGAGGCGGTGCTGTGCAGCTCACCGGAACGGTTTCTGCAGCGCCACCCCGACGGACTGGTGGAAACACGGCCGATCAAGGGCACCCGGCCGCGACACCAGGACCCACGGGCGGATGGCCTGGCCGCGGCCGAGCTGGTCAGCAGTCCCAAGGACAGGGCCGAAAACGTGATGATCGTCGACCTGCTGCGCAATGATCTGGGCCGCGTCTGCCAGCCCGGCTCGATCCATGTGCCCCAACTGGTGGGTCTGGAGAGCTATCGCCAGGTGCACCATCTGACCTCGGTGATCGAAGGGCGGATACCGGTTGATCTGGGCATCGCCACGCTGCTTCAGGCCTGCTGGCCCGGCGGATCGATCAGTGGGGCACCGAAGATCAGGGCCTGCCAACGCCTCGGCGAGCTGGAGCCCGTGGCCCGTGGTGCCTACTGCGGCAGCCTGTTTCGCCTGGGCCACGACGGCAGCTTTGACAGCAACATCATCATTCGCTCGCTGCTGCTCAAGGACCGCAGCCTCCGAGCCCATGCAGGCTGCGGGATCGTCGCCGATTCCGACCCCGAGGGCGAAGCCGACGAGATGGGCTGGAAGATCGAACCACTGCTGTCGGCCCTGGCATGAACACCATCGCCTGGATCCACAACCGCAGCGCTCAGAGCTGGACCGAGGGCCGCTGGGGCGCAGCCGCTGAGCTGGCGCTTCCCAGCGACGCCCGCGGCCTGCTGCTGGCCGAAGGGGTGTTTGAAACCGTGCTGGTGCTGGATGGACGGCCCAGGCTGCTGCAGGCCCATCACAGGCGCTGGGGCGAAGGGGCGCTGCTGCTGGGCCTGCCTCTGCCACCCCCTCTGGCAGCGGCAGAGGCCCTGGTGCAGGAGGCGATCGCCCGCAGCGGCATCGGCACAGGCGCGATGCGGCTCAACTGGTGCCGTGGCAGCGGCCCTCGGGGTCTTGCAGCCCCCGATCCCGACCATGAACGAGCCGACGGCACCCTGTTCTGGCTCCAGCTCAGCGCCCTGGCGCCGGCCTTTGGGCCTGTAACGGTGATCATCAGCCCCACCGAGGTGCGGCAGGTCAGCAGCCTGCTGAGCCGATGCAAGAGCTTTGGCTACGGCAGTGCGCTGATCGCCCGCAGGCAGGCCTACGACGCCAGTGCCGATGACGCCCTGTTGCTGAGCAGCAACGGCGATCTGTGCTGTGCCACCAGTGCCAATCTGCTCGTGCAGATCGACAACCATTGGCACACCCCTCCAGTGGCGAGCGGTTGCCTGGCGGGCACCATGCGCCAGCGGGCGTTGGAGCTGGGGCTGGCGCAGGACAGCTGCCTCTGTGCCGGCGATCTGGAACACAGCACAGGGGCCCTGCTGCTCAACAGCCTGGGCTGCCGGCCGATCCGTCGGCTAGGCCAGGCTGAGCTGCCCGGCCCACAGGGGCAAGAGGCCGTCGCCAGGGCTGAGCAGCTCTGGCGACGGCTCTTAAACGGCGACGATGGCTGAAGCCGGGCTGAAGCCCGCGGGGCTCAGAAGCAACCCTGGGTGGAGATGCGGTAGGTGAAGCCGGTGGCCGCCTGATCGGCGCTGGCACCGATCTTGAAGTTCAGCTGCACCACCTGCTTATCGGGATAGGCCGGGAACGGTCCCCACATCTGGCCCGTGCCCATGGGCGGGGTGAAGGAGGGATTGTTGATCACCTGCATGTTCGTGCCGTCGCTGAACTTGAGGAAACCGACGACCGGGTAGGTGGCGCTGACCGAGGAGTCAGCGGTGAAGAAGAACTTGTAGCTGTTGTAGGGCTTGGTGACGTAGAAGTCGGTGTTCCAGTTGGGACGGCCGAAGATGTTGCCGACGCTGATCGTCTTGGTGATGATCGGGGTGACACCAGTGCCTCCCACCGGCTGCAGAAACTCACAACGGCTCTGGGCCGCTGCCGGGGTGACCGTGGCAGCAGTGAGGCCTCCCAGCAGCCCACCGGCCAGAAGAAGCGAAGCAAACGTACGCACAGAATCGACGCGAAACGGTCCAATCTTTAGCAAGGTTCCACACAGCGAGCAGCCGATTCAAGCGAGAAGGCACAGACGTTGACGCCATGGAAGCGGCGGCGATGCCAAAGCAATGCGTCAGTCATGCCACCGGTCCATGACGCAGCCGCGCAGGGCTGGCCATCGGCTCAACATCCAATCCTT
The DNA here is from genome assembly GCA_016882555.1 of Cyanobacteria bacterium M_surface_7_m2_040. Classification (GTDB taxonomy): domain Bacteria; phylum Cyanobacteriota; class Cyanobacteriia; order PCC-6307; family Cyanobiaceae; genus RGUW01. The sequence goes on along the minus strand of VGPQ01000002.1, from coordinate 7,332 downwards.
CCGTCTGAAAAGGCGCACTCGGGTGGTTCAGACGCTGAGGAAGCGATCCACCACCTGCTTGCTGAGCTCGGCCGTGGGGCCGCTGGCCACCACGCCGCCCTTCTGCATGGCGTAGTACCAGTCGGCCTGGCGCACGAAGTGCAGGTGCTGCTCCACCAGCAGCACGCTGATGCCGGTGGTGTCGATGATGCGGCGCACCGCCCGTTCGATGTCGAGCACCACCGAGGGCTGGATGCCTTCGGTGGGCTCATCAAGCAGCAGCAACCGCGGCTTGCCCAGCAGGGCGCGGGCGATCGCCAGCTGCTGCTGCTGCCCGCCCGAGAGGTCGCCGCCGCGGCGGTTCAGAAACGTCTCCAGAATTGGAAACAGCTCGAACACCAGCGGATCGATGTGGCGGTTGCGGGCAAGACCACCCGGGAGGGCTTCCAGGCCCAGCATCAGGTTCTCTCGCACCGTCAGCTGGGGAATGATCTCGCGGCCCTGGGGCACGTAGCCGATGCCCCGTCGGGCCCGGCCATGGGGAGGCAGTGCCGAGACCTCCTGCTCGACCAGCTGCACCTGGCCGCTGCGCTGGCGCAGCAGTCCGATCACGGTCTTGAGCAGGGTGGTCTTGCCGACCCCGTTGCGACCGATCAGACAGACCATCTGACCGGCGTTCACCGTCAGGTCGACGTTGCGCAGAATATGGCTCTCGCCGTAGTAGACGTTCAGACCACGAACCTGCAGAACTTCGGCAGCCATCAGTTGAATTCTCCTTCGGTTTCGGTGCCCAGGTAGACCTCGATCACCCGTGGATCGCGCTGCACCGCATCCATGGACCCCTCGCAGAGGACCTGGCCCTCGTGCAACACCGTGACTGGTGCCTGGAGATCGCGGATGAACTCCATGTCGTGCTCGATCACCAGCACGGTGTGCTCGCCCGACAGCTGCCGCAGCAGATCGGCCGTGCGTTCGGTCTCCTCATCGGTGAGACCGGCCACGGGCTCATCCACCAGCAGCAGCTGGGGATCCTGGGCCACGAGCATGGCAATCTCGAGCCACTGCTTCTGCCCGTGGGAGAGGCCGCCGGCCCGCTGATTGCTGAGGAGTTCGAGGCCCACCACCTCGAGCAGGTGCTGCACCCGGTCGCGCGCCGTGGAATCGAGGCGACCGAACAACAGCGCCAGGGGCCCGTTGCGACGGCTCACCGCCAGCTCGAGATTGCGGCGCGGCGTGAGGTTCTGATACACCCGCGGGGTCTGGAACTTGCGCCCGATCCCCAGGCGGGCGATGCGGTGCTCGGCGATGCCCAGCAATGAGCGGCCACGAAACAGCACCTCCCCCTTGGTGGGGCGCACCTTGCCGGTGATCACATCGAGAAAAGTGGTCTTGCCCGCGCCGTTAGGGCCGATCACGGCACGCAGCTCACCGGGGGCAAGCGACAGATTCAGATCGTTGAGGGCCCAGAAGCCATCGAAACTGACACTGATGCTGCGCAGTTCGAGCAAGGGGGCTGGGGTCGTGGCCATCACGCCTCACCTCCTTCAAGCTGACGGCGCTCGGCCGCCACCGCAGGGTCCAGATCCAGCTCGGGATAGGTGGCCGCCCGGGGGGGCCAGCCCAACATCGCCAGCACGCGCGCCGGACCACCGGCCCGCCACCAACCCACCAGGCCATCGGGCAGGGCCGTGACCACCAGCAGGAACAGGGCCCCCTGAATGAACAGCCAGGTTTCGGGCAGGGCCTCACTGACCAGGCTCTTGGCGAAATTGATCACCACGGCGCCAAGCACCGCACCGATCAGGGTGCCGCGCCCACCCACTGCCACCCAGATCACCATCTCGATCGAGAACGGCACCGCCATGTACTGGGGCGAGACGATGCCCGACTGCACCGTGTACAGCGCTCCGCTCACACCCGCCAAGGCGCCGGCCACGGCAAACACCAGGGTCTTGTAAGCAGTGGGGTTGTACCCGGTGAAGCGCAGGCGGGGTTCGTCATCGCGGATAGCGATCAGGGCATCACCAAAGCGACCCCGGGTGAGCCAACGGCAGAGAAACCAGCTGCCGATCACCAGCAGCACCGTGAGCCAGAAGAGGCCGCGCTGGGCACCATCGCTACCCACAAGCATGCCGAACAGCCGAGCCGTGTCGGTCTTGAGGCCATTGGTGCCGTTGATCAGCTTCTGCTGTCCGTTGAAGAAGTTGAAGAAGACCAGCAGCGCCGCCTGGGTAAGGATCGAGAAGTAGACCCCCTTGATGCGGTTGCGGAACACCAGGTAGCCGAGCACCCCGGCCACCAGCGCCGGCAGCACCCAGATGCACAGCAGCGTGAACACAGGCGAGGTGAAGGGCTGCCAGAACGCCGGTAGCGCCTTGACGCCATAAAGACTGAAGAACTCAGGCAGCTCGCCAGGTGCCAGCGCGTTCAGCTGCAGATGCATGCCGAGGGCATAGCCGCCGAGGGCAAAGAAGATGCCCTGACCCAGGCTCAACAGCCCGGTGAACCCCCAGATCAGATCGATCCCCAGGGCGACGATGCCCAGCGACAGAAAACGTCCCAGCAGGTTGAGCCGAAACGGGGGCAGCACCACCGGCAGCACCAGGGCCGCGATCACGATCGCCACCCAGGGCAAGGCACGCCGCAGGGTTCGCTTCGAAAGCCATTGGCCCATGACTCAGGCCTCCACCAGGCGGCCTTTCTGCGGGAACAGACCGGCAGGTCTGAACTGCAGAAAGACAACGATCACGGCAAACACCAGCACCTTGGCCATCGACGTGGTGGCAAAGAAGGTGACCAGCTCGTTGAGGGCCGCCGGCATCGCCGGCCACACCAGCAGCAGGGAGCCAGAGCCGACGATGTAACTGAGCACGCCGATCCCCAGGGCCGCCACCACGGTGCCGACCAGCTTGCCGACACCGCCCAGCACCACCACCATGAAGCAATCGACGATGTAATTGCCGCCGAGGTTGGGGCCCACCGAACCCAGCAGGGTGACGGCCACACCGGCCACACCCGCAAGGCCGGAGCCCACCAGGAAGGTGAGGGCATCAACCCGTTGGGTGGGGATGCCAAGGCAATCGCTCATCGAACGGTTCTGGGTCACGGCGCGAATCCGTAGGCCCCAGACGCTCTTCTGCAGAAACCAGATCACCGCCGCCAGGGCGATGGCCGTGAGCGCAATGATGAACAGGCGCGCCGTGGGCATGGTCACGGCGCCCAGCTCGACCGAGCCGCGCAACCACTGCGGTGCCGTCACATCGATGTTGCGGGCACTGAACCAGGGCTGATCCAGCACCCGCACACCGCCCAGAGCCGAGGCGACGGCAATGCCGATGGCGCCGGAGCCGATCCAGCTGCCCACGCCCAGCAGGGGCGTCCAGCGCTGCTGCCACAGCCGCGCCGGGGTGAACCGAGGAATCAGCAGACCCAGCAGCACCGCCAACACCAGGCCGATGGCGAAAGCGCTGCTGACCGAACGCACAAACTGCTGCAGGATCAGGCTGACCCCCCAGGTGGCCAACAGGGTTTCCAGGGGCCGGCCATAGAGCCGGCGGATCACGGTTTTCTCGAGCAGCAGACCCACCACACCACTGACCACGAAGGCCACAGGAATGGCGATCAGGATGTAGATGGGGAACAAAGCCTCCAGGGGCCCATCCTTGAACAGGTTCTGCACCACAAAGGTGGTGTAGGCCCCGAGCATCATCAGCTCGCCATGGGCCATGTTGATCACGCCCATCAGCCCGAAGACCACAGCCAAACCAAGGGCGGCCAGCACCAGAACCGAGCCGATGGCCAGCCCGTTAAACAGCGTGTCGTAGAGCAGATCCATCGCAACCGGCAAGAAAGAAAGAAGGGGGCTACTCAGCCCCCAAGCAACCGTTGCCGGAGGGGGAAGCTCCAAAGGAAACCCCCCTGCACCGGCCGTGATCAAGCCGTGGGGATCACATCTTGAACTTGCCGGCATCGGGACGCTTCTGCGTCCAGTCGCAGGTGTAACCCTTGGTCTCGGGCACGAACTGATTCCAGGCCACGGGCTTCACGAAGCCCTTGTCCTGCAGGATCTTGAACATGCCGTCCTTCTGCACCTCACCGATCAGCACGCGCTTCTCGACGTGGTGGTTGGGCATCACCGTGACCTTGCCCTCAGGGGCGTCAAAGCTGACTCCGATCAGGGCTTCGCGCACCTTGTTGTCGTCGACGCTGTTGGCCTTCTCGGCCGCAGCAGCCCACAGGTACACCATCATGTAGGCAGCTTCAGCGGGGTCATTGGTGACGCGCTTGTCGCCGTACTTGGCCTTGAAGTTTTTGGTGAACTCCTTGGAGGCGGGGGTGTCGAGGCTCTGGAAGAAGTTCCAGGCGGCATAGGTACCCTCGAGGTACTCCGGACCGATGGCGGCGATCTCCTCTTCGGCGATCGAGAAGCTCATGATCGAGTAGCCGTTGGCCGGGGTGATGCCGGCAGCCTTCATCTGTTTGAAGAAGGCCACGTTGCTGTCACCGTTGAGGGTGTTGACGATCACACCGCCCTTGGGCAAGGCCTGCTTGATCTTGGCGATGATCGGTGCCACCTCGGTATTGCCCAGGGGCAGGTAGTCCTCACCCACGACCTTGCCGCCGCTCGCCTTGAGCTGCTCCTTCATGATCGTGTTGGCGGTGCGCGGATAGACGTAATCCGAGCCCACCAGGAAGAAGTCCTTGCCCTTGTTCTTCAGCAGCCAGTCGACGGCGGGTTCAGCCTGCTGGTTGGGAGCGGCACCGCTGTAGAAGATGTTCTTGGAGCATTCCTGACCCTCGTACTGAATCGGATAGAAGAGGAAGTGATCCTTGGCTTCGAACACCGGCAGCATCGCCTTGCGGCTGGCCGAGGTCCAACCCCCGAAGACCACCGACACCTGATCCTGGTCGATCAGTTTCTTGGCCTTCTCAGCAAAGGTGGGCCAATCGGAGGCGCCATCTTCCTCGACCGGAACGATCTTCAGCTTCTTGCCGTCGATCGTGATCCCGCCCTTGGCGTTGATCTCATCGATGGCCATCAGCTCGGCTTCGGCCACCGTGTTCTCGGAGATGGCCATGGTGCCGGAGCGGGAGTGAAGGATCCCGACCTTCACCTCACCGTCAAACTTGCCGCCGGCCTGGTCGCCGCCGCCGCAGGCCACGAGCGAGATCGATGTGGCAAGCAGGGTGGCGCCGCTCAGCAGCGGCATCAGCGACTTCCGCTTCAGGGGAGACGTCATGGGTGGTTCAGCATGAAAAGGGCTTCCGCCATTCAGCGGTGTCCGGACCGTATCGAGCCGAACAAAGCCGTCTATGTAGCCGTTGCCACGGAATGGCCAACTCGTGAAGCCCAAGGCCTCCCAAGGCTTTTTGCCTCCACCAAAGGGGCGTCTGCGCTGTGTCGGCGGCTACCGTTCAGCCCAGGGGAATTGGCAGTTGCTGCATCAGAAACGCCTCCACCCGCTCGAGCCCCTCACCCGTGCGGATGTTGGTGAAACACCAGGGGCGTCCCGCACGCATGCGCTCGGTATCGGCCTCCATCACCGCCAGGCTGGCCCCCACCAATGGCGCCAGATCGATCTTGTTGATCACCAGCAGATCGGAACGCGTGATGCCGGGGCCGCCCTTGCGCGGGATCTTGTCGCCGGCTGCCACATCGATCACGTAGATGCACAGATCCACCAGCTCCGGGCTGAAGGAGGCCGCCAGGTTGTCGCCGCCGCTCTCCACCAGCACCAGATCGAGATCCGGAAACGTGGCTTCGAGCTCGGCCACCGCCGCACGGTTGATCGAACAGTCTTCGCGGATGGCCGTGTGGGGGCAGCCACCCGTCTCCACACCGCGGATGCGCTCGGGCTCCAGGGCACCGACACGCGTCAGAAACTGGGCATCCTCCTGGGTGTAGATGTCGTTGGTGACCACGGCCAGCTGCAGGCGGTCGCGCAGCCGGCGGCAGAGGGCTTCAACGAGCGCCGTCTTACCGGACCCAACAGGTCCGGCCACCCCCACACGCAAGCGACTCATCGCTGATGCCAGCAGCAAGATCTGCTGCCATCCTGACCGGTGTGCTCTGGTAGCTGCTGAAGCCGGGTGATCACGCAACGACAACGGCGCCAGATCGTCAACCAGGTGGATGGCACCAGCGTTGGTCTGTCGGTGCTGGTGGGGGCGGCGATCAGCCTTGGGCTGATCGAGCTGCTAGCCAGCCCGCTCGAGCAGATCGCCAGTGTCGACACCCAGATCCTGGCCGTGCAGACCACCCTGCTGGCGTCACCGCTGCTGATCAGCCTGCTGCTGTTGCTGCGCGATGGCGGCGTGCTGGTGAGCCAGGGCGCCCTGCTGGCGGACCGGCATCCGCGTTGGATGCGCAGGCTTTGGCTGGTGCAGGTCATGCCACTGGTGCTGGCCAGCTTGGTGCTGGCGCTTTACCTGCTGGCGGCCGCCATGGTCAGCGCCACCCTGACCCAGCCCGAACGCAACAACATCGGCGAACTGGCGACGTTGCTGGGCAGCGTTGCACCGACCACCTTTGCCCTGGCCCTGGTCAAAACAGCGATTTTTGCTGCATTGACCCTGTGGATCAGCCTGCAACAGGGTGCCCGCTGCCAGCGCCTGGGGCTGCGACCGATGGCCGCGCTGTCACGCGCGATCAGCCTGACCATGGCGGTGTTGCTGAGCCTGGATCTAGGCCTGGTGCTGGCCTTTGACCCCTTGCTGATCCGGCAATGAGGGCACCCTCGAGGACCCCGATCGCACTTCTGGGCTGGCGCCGGCACCGCCGCCTCGCCAACGGACCAGGTCTCGAGAGCTGGGCCCTGATCAGCGGTGCCGCGGTGTTGCTGCTGATCGCCATCGGCGGCATCGGTGCGCCGCGCCACTGGTGGGGACGGAACCTGGAGCTGACCCTGCACACCACCAGCGCCGCCGGCCTGACCCCCGGCATGCCTGTGAAGGTTGCCGGCTATTCGGTGGGGCGGGTGCAGCGCATCCAGCTGCTCGAAAGCGGTCGCATCCTGGTCAAGCTGTCGGTTGAAGCCAGCCGCGCCGGGCTGATCGGACCGCGTAGCCAGGTGTCCCTGGGCCAGGACACCCTGCTCGGCGGGTCCTACATCGCCCTGAGCACGGACCCACAACACCCTCAGGCGCAACAACGGCTGCTTGCGCGAGACCTCAACCTGACCTACCGACCCGTACCGGGCATTCCGACGCTGCTCAACGAACTGGCCAGCAGCCGTCTGGCCTTGCAACAGGGGATCGACGGCGCCACCGCCCTGGTGCAGAAAGGGCTGCCCCGCAGCCTCGATGAGCTCGACCGCACCCTGCAGGGCGGACAACGCCTGACCAACACGCTGG
>VGPQ01000001.1 GCA_016882555.1 Cyanobacteria bacterium M_surface_7_m2_040 | reverse complement strand
CGGATCAACCTCCTGGCTCCAGGCGTCGATGCCGCCGGCCACGTTGATGCCTTCAATGCCGTGGCGCTTGAGGGCAATCAGGGCCTTGGCGCTGCGGCCGCCCAGTTTGCAATGGGCATAGAGCTGCTTGCCGGCGGCCAGCTGGCGCACCCGCTCGATCGCGGTGCCGTTCTCGATCTGATCGAGCGGAATCAGCTCGGCGCCGGGGATCACGGCGATCTCGGCCTCGGGGGGGTTGCGCACATCGATCAGCAGCAAGCCGCTGGTGTCGCCATCGAGCAGGGTCTTGAGTTCGCTGACGCTGATGCTTTCGACGGCGCCGGCCTCTTCCTGGCCAGGCGCGCTGCCGCCCACCCCGCAGAACTCCTGGTAGTCGATCAGTTTGTCGATCACCGGCCGCTCGGGATTGGGCCTGAGCTTGAGCTCGCGAAACTTCATGCCCAGGGCATCAAACAGCAGCAGCCGCCCGCTGAGGGTGGTGCCGATGCCGGTGATGATCTTGACCGCCTCGGTGGCCTGGATCACGCCGATGATCCCGGGCAGCACACCCACCACGCCGCCCTCGGCGCAGGAGGGCACCATGCCCGGCGGCGGCGGCTCGGGGAACAGGTCGCGGTAGTTGGGGCTTTCGGCATCCAGGTTGAACACCGTGGCCTGGCCCTCAAAACGGAAGATCGAGCCGTACACGTTGGGCTTGCCCAGCAGCACGCAGGCGTCGTTGACCAGGTAGCGGGTCGGAAAGTTGTCGGTGCCGTCGCAGACCAGGTCGTAGGGGCGAATGATCTCCAGCGCGTTCTCGCTGGTGAGGGCCGTCTCGTACAGATCCACCTGGCAGTGGGGGTTGATCTCCAGGATCCGGGCCTTGGCCGATTCGATCTTGGGCTTGCCCACCCAGCTGGTGCCGTGGATCACCTGGCGCTGCAGGTTGCTGTGGTCGACCACATCGAAGTCGACGATGCCGATGCGACCCACCCCGGCTGCCGCCAGATAGAGCAGCAACGGCGAGCCGAGCCCCCCGGTACCCACGCACAGCACCGAGGAGGCCTTGAGGCGCTTCTGCCCCTCCATGCCCACCTCCGGCAGGATCAGATGCCGCGCAAAGCGAGCCACCTCATCGGGGCTGAGCACAACGCCGCTGGTGTCAGGAGGAAGCATGAATCAGGAGCTCGGGGCCGCCGCCGGTGCCGCCACCGGCTCAATCTGCCATTGTCCATGGCAGCAGCACCACCCGAGGATCCTCGCCCGCGCTGGGGGGGGCATCCAGCCACCAGAATCCCCAGTCCCAACCGTGGTAATGGCCAGCGGCGCGCCCACGGCCGGCAATCACCGCCAGCGTAGGAGCGGTGCTGAGGGCCAGATCCACAGGCGAAGGTCGGGGCTCCCCACAGGGATGGCTGTGGGCGCTGCCCAGCACGGTCAGCCCCCGCTGCCGCGACCAGCGCTGGGCCAGCAGCTGCTCCCGGGGATCCAGGGCAAAGCGGCGATGGCGTTCAGCCTGCACAGGCCAAACATTCAGACAGGGCCAAATCTGCCGCAAATGCGCACAAGGCCCCGGGTCTCCCAGCAGCAGGGCACAACCCTCCCAGGGCTCAGCAGCTGCACAAACGCGCGCCAGGGTGATCAGAACGCGCTGATCAACGGTCAACCGAACTGGCGTATTGGAGGTCACCCCGATACATTGCTGGAAAGTTTCTGAGCACGCTTCCCTCCCGGTCCATGAGCGACTTCAACCACGACGCTGCCGAACAGGGCCAGGTGGAGCATCTCACCTCCGCTGAATCCAACGAGAGCGGCAACGCGGAAGCGGGTGCCGATTTCTCCGAACGCTACGGCGAAATTCTCAGCACCATCAACCAAAAACTGGATTCCGTCGACTGGAATCAGATGGGTCGCATTGGCAAGGCCGCTGGTGTGATTTTTGCGGTGATCGTGGCCCAGGTGCTGATCAAAGGGGTTCTCGACACGATCAACTTGATTCCCCTGGTTCCAGGCCTGCTCGAACTGCTGGGGTTGGTGGTGGTCGGTCAATGGAGCTGGAAAAACCTGAGCACCAGCGACAAGCGCAACGATGTGGTGAACCGCATCCAGACGCTGCGCAAGGAATACCTGGGCTGAGTTCCCGTCAGCCGGGCACCTCTCTGCTGATCAGCAGCTGGATACAGGCTTCGACCTGCTGCCAGTACCCCCCGCCAAACAGATTGGCGTGATTGAGCAGGTGGTACAGGTTGTAGACATCCACCCGCTCACGGGCTCCTGGGGGCAAGGGCCACTCCTGCTCGTAACCGCTGAAGAAGGCCGCCGGGAACCCCCCGAACAGGCGGGCCATGGCCAGATCCACCTCACGATCCCCCCGGTACACCGCCGGGTCGTAGATCGCCGCAGTGTCTCCGGGCAGCAGAGCGGCATTGCCGCTCCAGAGATCGCCGTGCACCAGCACCGGTTCGGGTTGATGGGCGGCCAGCAGGCTGGACACCCGTAGCAGCAGCCGCTCGGTGCCGGCCAGGCGCCGAGCTGAGGCCGGCGCCTGGCGCAGCTGATGCCGCAGGCGCCGCTCGACAAAGAACGCACCCCAGTCGTCGTGCCAGGCATTGATCTGGGGGGTGCTGCCGATGAAGTTGTCGCGCTGCCAACCGAAACGACCCTGACCTGCCCCTTGCGCGAGGCTGCGGCGATGCAGGCGAGCCAGGCTCTGGCCCAGCCGGCTCCAGTCGCGATCATCGCCGCGGGGCTTCAGATCCAACCAGCTGAGCACCAGCACCGCTTGGTCGCCCACCCGGGCGCAGGCCAGAGGGGTGGGCAGCAGCAATTCGGCAGGGGCCACCGCGGCCAGGGCTGCCAGCCCATCGGCTTCTGCCTCGAGCAACGGCAGGGCCGCTGCACGGTTGCACTTCACAAACACGCGGCGGCCATCGGCCAGCTGCAGCATCCAGGCGCTGTGGATGCAGCCCCCGCCGACCGGGCTGTGGCTGCGCAGCGCAGCCCCCAGCTGCTGCCGCAGCCAGGCTTGGAGGGCATCGTTCATCACGGCAGCTGCGGTGCGGCTGCCAGCATGCCGCGATGCCTACGTTCTCTGGCCCGGCACCGGTCGATGTGGCGGTTGTGGGGGCCGGCATTGCCGGACTCACCGCCGCCGCCCTGCTCGCCGATGCGGGCCTCAGGGTGACGCTGCTGGAGGCCCACCACCAAAGCGGCGGATGTGCCGGCACCTTCAAGCGGGGGCCCTGGACCTTCGATGTGGGCGCCACCCAGGTGGCCGGCCTGGAAGCCGGGGGCATCCACCAGCGTCTGTTGGCCCATTTCGGGCTGCCGCTGCCAGCGGCCAGCCCCCTCGACCCCGGCTGCGTGGTCGACCTGGGCGATGGCCGGGCGCCGGTGCGGCTGTGGCGGGATCCCCAGCGCTGGCAACAGGAACGGCAGCAGCAGTTCCCCCGCAGCGATCGCTTCTGGCAGTGGTGCAGCGCCATTCACGCCGCCAACTGGGCCTTTGCCGGCCGTGATCCGGTGCTGCCGCCCCGCAACCTCTGGGACCTGGGTCAGCTGCTGGGGGCCCTGGGGCCCGCCAACCTGGCCTCGGGCCTGCTCAGCCGGGCCACCATCGCCGATCTGCAGCAGTGGAGTGGCTGCGGCCACGACCAGCGGCTGCGGCGTTTTCTGGATCTGCAGCTGCGGCTGTATTCGCAGGAGACCGCGGCCCGCACGGCTGCCCTGTATGGGGCCACGGTGCTGGCCATGGCCCAGGAGCCGCTGGGCCTCTGGCACCTGCACGGTTCGATGCAGACGCTCAGCACGCTGCTGGAAACGGCACTGGAGCAGGCCGGCGGGCAGCTGCTGCTGCGCCACCGGGTAACCCAGATGCTGCCGCCGCAAGCCGGCGGGTCTGGCGAATGGCAGCTCAGCGGTTCGGGGCCCGGCGAGCGCGCCTTTGCACTGACGGCCGCCGAGGTGGTGTTGACCCTGCCTCCCCAGGTGGTAGACGGGCTGATCCCACCCCAGCTGCTGCCGCCGGGCTACCGCCGGCGCCTGCAGCAGCTGGGCGAGCCCTCCGGTGCACTGGTGTTCTACGGAGCCGTTCGGCGCGAGCGCCTGCCCGCGGAGTGCCCTTCGCACCTCCAGCTCGACTGGCCGGAGCCGGGCCCATTGTTCGTGTCGGTGAGCCAGGAGGGGGATGGCCGCGCGCCTGCGGGCCAGGCGACCGTGATCGCCAGCGTGTTCACCCCGGCCCAGCCCTGGTTTGCACCCGAATGCGACGACCGGGCTGTGCGCAGCAGCCGCAAAGCGGTGCTGCTGGGCCAGATCCAGTCGGGGCTGGAGGCGCTGCTGGGGCTCGAGGCCGCGGCCTGGCTGCACGGCGAACTGGCCACGCCAAGGGCCTTTGCCCATTGGTGCGGGCGACCCATGGGCTATGTGGGCGGGCTGGGCCAACACCCCAGCCGTTTCGGCCCGTTTGGCCTGGCCAGCCGCACCCCCCTGCGGGGCCTGTGGCTGTGCGGCGACTCGATCTACCCAGGTGAAGGCACTGCAGGCGTCAGCCTCTCGGCGCTGATGGCCTGCCGCCAGCTGCTGGCAGCGCGCGGACAGCCGCTGGCGTTGCGCTGAGCCAGCCGTGTCCTAATCCGCAGCCGGCGGATCAACGAACGGCGGGCGTAGCTGCTGGGCCTGGTGCAGAGCCTGCTCCAGATCGCCCCAGCGCCCCAGCTCCACCTGGTGCGCCAGCTCAGAGAAGCATTGGCTGTAGGTCTGCAGAGCCTCCACCACGGCGGCCTGGTTGCAGCGGGCCATCAGCGTTCCCAGCCGTGGGTTGCCGCCTCCCACCCGCGTGGTGTCGGCAAATCCCGATGACGCCAGAGCCCTCACCAGGGTGGGGAGCTGCGCGGCAGAGCCTGGCTGCTCCGAGCCGGAGCTGGCGCGATCAGCGGCCTGCAGCAGCGCGGCTGAAACCAGCACCGGCAGATGGGAGATCAGGGCCACGGCCTGGTCGTGGCCGCCGGCGTCGCAGCAGAGCCAACGGGCCCCCAGGGCACTGGCCAGGTCGTGAACGGTCTCAAGCGCCTGCGGCTCGGTATGGCCGTCGGGGGTGGCCACCCAGGGGCGTCCGCTGAACAGACCCGCCTCCCCCGCCTCCACGCCCGCTGCGGCGGTGCCGGCCATCGGATGGCTGGCCACAAACCGCGGGTGCAACGGTTGCCAGCGCGCCAGCACCGGTGCCTTCACCGACCCCACATCGGTCACCACCGCCTGAGGCGGCAGAGCAGCCACCAGGGCCGGATCCGGTTGCAGCAGCCCATCGAGGGGCAGCGCCAGCACCACCAGGCCACAGGTCTGGAGCACGGCGGGATCGGTGCTCACCTGGTCCACCAGGCCGCGCTGAAGCGCTCGCAGCGCCGTCTCAGGGCGGTGCACCAGGCCGTGCACCGTCACCCCAAGCCGCCGTAGGTCAAGGGCGATCGAACCACCGATCAGACCCAGGCCAACCACCCCCACGGGAGTGGACCGCCAGAGGTTCGCAGCTGCAGGGGCTTGCATCGGCAGGCGAGTCGAATGGGGCTGATGGTCCAGCTTCCTACGATTCCGCGATGTTGGAAGCGCGCGCTCACCATCGACTCAAGGCGCTGCTGGTGCAGGAGGGGGCTGAGACGTGGCCCCATCACCTCAGCCTCAGCCGACTGGTCGGACGCAGCCTGCGGCGCGCCGATCACAGCCTGATCCGCCTGGCCGTGGGCAGCGACCCGAGCTGGTGGATCAGCCTGCTGGTGCCCCTGGCCCTCAGCGAAAGCCCACTGGCCCTGGTGATCAGCGATGCCCAACGCCAGCGGCTGCTGCAGATCGAGCTGCCGCGCCTGGCCCGGGCCGGCCTGCCGCTGGCCTGCAGGGAGGGCCCGGAGCCTCCCGCAGCCCACGTGCTGTGGGTGATGAACCACAGCGAACTGATTCAGGCCTGGCAGCGCCAACGGCTGGGAGACCGCCAGCTGGTGTTGCCCCAGGCCGAGCGGCTCGAAGCCTTGCTGCGGCAGGCCCTGGCCATTCGCATCGATCCCCAGCACTGGGATCAGCTGCGCCGGGCCATGCCGGCGGCCGAGGCGGCCCTGCTGGAGTTGCACGAACGCCTCAGCCAGCGGGTGCTGGCAGCTCCGCGCCACCCCGACGGCCGCGTGGCTCTGGCGATCAACGATGAGGCGCCGCTGCGCCAATTGCTGAGCCTGCTCAGCCCTCTGCCCCAACCCTGGGAGCACTGGCTCGCCGTTCCAGGAAGCGACTGGTGCAGCTGGGCCGAGGTCAATGCCGAACTGCTGCAGTGGTCGCTGCAGCGCCAGCCGCTGGAACCGCTGGCGGTGCTGTCTGGACTGCTCGACAACCGCGGCGCCATCGTGATTGGCCAACTGCCGGCGCAGCGCCCCGGCGATGCGCTGCCGGCCGCCACACTGCACATGGGGCTCAAGCCCCAGGTGGATGTGCTGCTGGGAGAAGCGCCACTGGCCGATCCCTTGCCGCTGTATGCCCCCTTGCGTCAGCCGCTGCCCAACAGCCCGATCTACGCCCAGCATCTGCTGGAGCAGAGCCGCCGGCTGATGCTGGGCCAGGAGCGGCTCAGCGTGGTGCTGGTGGATGACGACCAGCTGCGAAGGCAGCTGACCAGCGCTCTGGCCGCCGAATTCGGCAGCCGCGTGGTGCACGAATCCACAAACCCAGACAGCAATGGCGTGCTCTGTGCCCGCTGGTCGTGGTGGCTCGATCACCAGGAGCGGCTGCCCCAACCCGCCCAGCTGGTGGTGGCGCTACTGCCGATCGCCAGCCTTGAAGACCCGCTCACCGCGGCCCGCGTGAGCCAGCTGCGCCAGCAGGGGCGCGACTGGTTTCGGGAACTGCTGCTGCCCGATGCCCTGCTGCTCGTTCAGCACGCCGTGTCCAGCCTGCGCCGCCAGCACGGTGCGCGGCTGGCGATCCTCGACGGCAGGTTGCGGGGGCGCAGCTGGGGCCAACGGGTGCTGCAGGCTCTGGAACCCTGGGTGGGCCTCAGCCGCCTTCTGCCCAGCTGAGAAGCCCGCTGCAGCGTCTAGCGTTGGCCACAGCTCACTGCCGCACCCAGATGGGGGAAGCCAAACGCCGCAGCGCCCAGGGGCTGCCGCCGCGCCAAGTGAAGGCCAACACGTCCACCAAGGCGGGCAGCGGCGCCCCAACGCCCTGGTGGAATCCCGCCGGCGGCAACACCGGCGAACGGTTCGTGGCGCTCACCACCCGCGGCGCCTGGATCGGGATCGGAGCCCTGGTGGTGTTCTGGATCACGGTGCGCTTCATCGGTCCCGCCCTGGGCTGGTGGACCCTGGCCGACGGCTGATGCGGGCCTAAGCACTTGTGCGCACGACAATCGGAAGAAACCCTTAAGATGGGTTGACCTTCTGGAGGCTGCCGTGTTTTGTCGTCTTGCCGAGCAGTACCGCAGCGTTGTCGAAGACCTGGTGCTGAGCCTGCAGGCCCTGGCGAACAGCCTCAGCGCATCCGGCCACAGCGCCAGTTGCTACGTCTGCGGCGATGGACGCGACGGTCATGGCGCGTCGTTTGTGGCCAATCTGACCCCAAGCGACGGCAACAACCACATGGTTCGCTTTCTGGTGTCCGATTTCGGCATCAGCTGGGTGGAATCCCGCGATGGCCATGAGCTGGTCAAGTTCGAAGGCGCTGAAGCCATTCAGGAACTGCAGCGGGTGGCCGATCGACTGCAGCAGCCTCGGCTGGAGCCGAACCTTCGACCCCAGCGAGACCTGGCCAAGCTGCAACGCTAACGATCAAGGGCTGGCCAACCAGCACTCAGCTGGCCTGGGGCAGCTCCTCGAGAGGTGTCGCTGCTGCAGCCTTGGCAGCTGCGGCCAGGGGCTTCATCGAATTGGCCGTGACCTCCGACCCTTCCGTGAGCTTCTGGCGGGTGAGCTGCTCGATCACGTCGCGCTGCTCAGGGTTCTGCTCCAACCAGACGATGGTGTTGTCGCGACCCTGGCCGATGTTGTCACCCTCATAGCTGTACCAGGCCCCCTTGCGGGTGACCACACCGGTCTCCTCCGCCAGATCGAGCAGGCACCCCAGGGTGCTGATGCCGCGGCCAAACAGGATGTCGAATTCAGCGATGCGGAACGGCGGCGCCACCTTGTTTTTGGCCACCTTCACCTTGGCGCGGATGCCGTACTCCTCGGTGCCCCGCTTGAGGGTCTGGATGCGGCGGATGTCGAGCCGCACGGAGGCATAGAACTTGAGCGCATTGCCACCGGTGGTGGTCTCCGGATTGCCGTAGGTGACCCCGATCTTCTGGCGCAACTGGTTGAGGAAAATCACGGTGCAACCGGATTTGCCGATGTTGCCGGTGATCTTGCGCATTGCCTGGCTCATCAAGCGCGCCTGACTGCCCACGGCCAGATCACCCATCTCACCCTCGATCTCGGCCCGGGGGGTGAGCGCCGCCACCGAGTCGACCACCACGATGTCGACCGCGGCCGAGCGCACCAGCTGATCGACGATCTCCAGCGCCATCTCGCCGGTGTCCGGCTGGGAGACGAGCAGGTTCTCGATGTCGACACCCAGGGCCGCGGCATACACGGGATCCAGGGCGTGCTCCGCATCCACGAAGGCGGCCACCCCGCCGCGGCGCTGAACCTCGGCGATCGCATGGAGGGTGAGCGTGGTCTTGCCGGAGCTCTCGGGGCCGTACACCTCGACCACCCGTCCCTTGGGATAGCCGCCCCCCAGGGCCAGATCGAGGGTCAATGCACCGGTGGAGATCGTCTCGACCCGCATCCGCGAGGCATCCCCCAGGCGCATGATCGAGCCCTTGCCGAAGTTGCGCTCGATCTGGTTGAGCACCAGACCCAGTGCCTTGTCACGCTCGGCAGCGCCGGCAGCGGACTGGGCAGACGAAGCGGGAGCAGAGGAAGCAGGCACAGCGGCAACAGGGGTCGTGGTGGCACCCGCGGTGGAGC
The DNA here is from genome assembly GCA_016882555.1 of Cyanobacteria bacterium M_surface_7_m2_040. Lineage (GTDB taxonomy): Bacteria > Cyanobacteriota > Cyanobacteriia > PCC-6307 > Cyanobiaceae > RGUW01. The sequence goes on along the minus strand of VGPQ01000001.1, from coordinate 10,148 downwards.
GGGAGGTGAGCGAAGCAGAAGGCGCCGAAGCGGAAGACGACGCGGAGGGGGATGAGGAGGAGGGCGCAGGCGTGGCGGCAGCAGCGGCGGCGGCCTTGGAATCAGCTGGCATGGTCCAGAACGGAGTCAGGAGAAGTTCAGAACAGGGTCAGAACAGAACACGGAAGCCACAGGAGCATCCTGCGGCCACCAGAAGACAAGTGCCACCAAAACCGGCCAGCGTTTCAGGCGGCGGCCGAAATCCAAACCACAAAGCGTTAGTACGGGCGTACTGTAGCGCTCAGGGCCACGCTGCCAAGGGGGCGCCAAACAACTCGGGCGTCAACCAGCTGATCGAGGCCGGCAGGTTCTGGTCATCGCGGGGGCCGAGGTAGCCCCACGAGACCAGATGGCAGCGCACCGCATCAAGACCGGGGCGCAGGCGCACGGCCTCAAGGGTGGGGCGGCGATCCTCGATGAAGTGCACCACAGCAGCGCGATGGTCGGCCACCAGGGCTTCGAGCACGTCGGGCTTGCTGCCGGCCTCATGGCCGAACAGGGCCGCTGGCTCCAACCCGGCCGCCGCCAGCAGCTCCCGGGCGAAGGCTGCACCCTTGGTGGTGAGCACCATCCAGGCCGCGCCCTCGCCCGCCAGGGCGCGCAAGCGCTCGGGCACGCCGGGGTAGAAGCGGTGGCGCGCCAGCCAGGCCGCACGGTCTTGGGCGATGCCGGCGCTGCGAAACACCTCAAGCGCCTGCTGCAGCTGCACCGGGCTCCACGACCAGCGCGCCAGCGCCGCCGCCAGGCCGCGGTCGTAATCGGCCAGCAACGCCGCCAGGTCGAGATCGGGTCGGGAGAGCTCGGCGGCCATCAGCACCATCTCCCAGCCCTTGTGAATCAGCGGACGCAGCTGGGCGAACCCTGCCGGAGCCTCAGAGGGCAGGCTCACAGCAGGATTGAGCTGGCAGGCCGCACCCCGGGCCGCCCACCAGTACTCCGGCATGCCGTCGACCAGCACACCGTCGAAATCAAAGACCAGTAGGGAGGTGTGGGTCAAAACTGGGCCGCTAGGATTCGAACCTAGGAATGGCGGGACCAAAACCCGCTGCCTTACCGCTTGGCGACGGCCCATTGAACGCCAGGCAGCGCCGGCGTCTTGCTAGTTACCCATAGCGGCCTGCCTGTCGTCAACAGCCCCTGACGCCAACACCCTGGAGGCCCAACCAGGGGGCCACCAGCGCCTCGGCCTGGGCCAATGCCTGCGGCCAGAGGTCGGGACAGTCGAGCAGGCGCCGGCCACGCTGCTGGGCCTCCAGCAACCAGGGCTGCAGGCGCCGACGGGCGTCGCCCCCGAAGGCGACACCGGCCACAGCCCCGCGCAGCTGCCGCCGCTGCAGTTCAGGGAGGGTCTGGGCATTGGTGCCTCCAGCCAGCTGCAACGGGCCCGGAGGCAGCCTGGTGCGCAGACGTTCCAGCAATCGCACGGCTGCCCTGGCAGGAGCCGGCCCGAGATCGCCGCTCATCGGCTGGCCATCCAACTGCCAGAGGGGCTGCCATTCAGCGGCGCGCAACAGGGCATACCGCTGCCACAGCTCGGCCGCCAGAGTGTCCGGACTGCGGCGATCGGCAGCCATGCTGACCGCCAGGCGCCGCAGTGTCACGCCGCTGGCAGCCAGCTGAGCGAGGCGATCAGCAAAGGCCTGCAGGCGGTTCGGCTGGCAATGCAGCTCAATGGCGTCAGGGCGGAGGTCAGCCAGCAGCGCGGGCACCGCGTCGGCGGCCAGCACCTGCGAGCGCTCTTCGATCAGGCCCTGCGGGCAGGCCGGCAGACAGCGTCCGCAGCCGTAGCACCGCTGCTCCAGCACGCCGGCGCAGCCGGTGGCCGCCACGCCGATGGCCAGGGCCGGGCACACCCGCTCGCAGGGGCGCGGGCAGTCGGCCGGGCAGCGGCTGGGATCAAACCAGGCCTTGCGGAAGTGGGGGTCACTGCCATCGCTGAGGCTCAGCATCAGCCAAGGTGGCGACCCGCCCCGGCCCTGCTGCTGCGCCCAGGCCAGGCCCCGCCGCACCGCCGCCACAACGGCACGGTCGGCGGCGGCGTCGATGCAATGGACACCCACCAATCCATAGAGCCCGGCCAGGTCTTCGATCGCAGCAAGATCCTGATTGCTGGCTCCGCAGATCAATTTGACCCAGGACCCCTGGGCCAGGGCCTGCTCAGGCGGCAACAAGCTGCTCGAGCGGCTGCCAGCGCAGGGCGCGTGCCCCGCCCATTTCGACGACCAGCTTGAGCCGGGGCTCACGGCGGGTGAGGGCCACCAGCGAGGTGAGCTCGGCCGCCGACAGCACCTGCCCTTCCAACAACCACAGCAGGATGGGCGCGCTGCCCTCCAGCAGAGCCCCGAGCTGGGGCATCACCCGCTGCACCTCACCCACGGCGGCACCACGACCGACGCTCTGGTGCCCGAGATGGGGAGGACGCACACCGTGGAGCTGAAGCAGAAACGCTTCAGGATCACCCAGGCCCCTGGCCGAGGTCATCTGGGCCCGGTAGCCGGCAGCCCGCATCCGGCGCAGCAGGCGGGTTTCGGCTCCCCCTTCCAGGGGAGCAAACAGGGCCAGCGCACCATTGCGCTCGAGATCCTGTTTGAAACCGCGACCAGAAAGCAGCAGAGGCATGGCCGGCAAGGCTTGGCAGGAACGCAGTCTGGCAGTTGAGGCCCGGGGCTGGTCAGAACCTCCCTGGCGATCAGCTGGAGAGGGTGAAGACCTGTGGGGTATTGTTGCTGGCTGTGCTGTGAATTCTGTGCCCGTCCGCTAGCCGGGCCTCCAGATCACAGCGCACGGTCACCAGTGGTGGTGATCGTCCACGGCCAGCACAAACCGGACGTCCCCAGGGACTTCATCACAACGGTTTGTCGGGAAACTACCCGAACGCGCCTGCATCGTTGGCATCGATTTTTTCGATGGCACGCCAGGTCCGGTTCAGGCAAGTCTCAGCCGCGCTGATCAGGGCTCTGATCAGAACTTGCTAGCCCGTTGGATCACGCCCCGGCAACTGCACGACTCCGGCTCTCCGGACACGTTTGGTTGATCGGTGCAGGCCCCAATCCCCGCAAGTTCGATTTCCCTGCATCAGCTCCACCGGATTGCCTCCAGGCAACCGATTCCTGAGCTGGCGCTTATCACCGTCCTATGTCTATCGGCATCCTCGGGAAGAAGCTGGGCATGTCCCAGTTCTTCGATGACGAGGGCAGATCCATCCCGGTCACCTTGATCGAGGCTGGTCCCTGCCGCATCACCCAACTCAAGAGCACCAGCACCGACGGCTACAACGCCGTTCAGCTCGGCTTCGGAGAGATCCGCGACAAGCTCGTGAACCAACCCGCCAAGGGCCATCTGGCCCGCTCGGGCGATGAGCTGTTGCGCCATCTCAAGGAATACCGGGTCGACAGCGTTGATGGCCTGGAGCTCGGCGGCAGCATCACCGTTTCGGCGTTCGCAGCCGGCCAGAAGGTGGACGTCAGCGGCGACACCATGGGCCGGGGCTTTGCCGGCTATCAGAAGCGGCATGGCTTCAGCCGCGGCCCCATGACCCACGGTTCGAAGAACCACCGCGAACCGGGTTCCACCGGCGCCGGCACCACGCCGGGCCGTGTCTACCCCGGCAAGCGCATGGCCGGCCGCTACGGCGGCAAGCAAACCACCACCCGTGCCCTGACGATCCTCAAAGTGGACGTCGAGCGCAATCTGCTGGTGGTCAAGGGTTCGGTTCCCGGCAAGCCCGGAGCCCTGCTCGACATCCGCCCGGCGAACCGGGTGGGCGCCAAGTCAGCGAGCTGAGGAGACGACAAACCATGGCTAACTGTGTGATTCGCGACTGGCAGGGCAAGGAGGCCGGCAAGGCCAGCCTTGATCTGAAGGTCGCCAAGGAAACATCCGCCAACGATCTGGTGCACCGCGCTGTGGTGCGCCAGCTGGCCCACGCCCGCCAGGGCACGGCGAGCACCCTCACCCGCGCCGAAGTGGCCGGTGGTGGCCGCAAGCCCTACAAGCAGAAAGGCACCGGACGAGCCCGCCAGGGTTCGATCCGCACCCCTCTGCGCCCGGGTGGTGGTGTGGTGTTTGGCCCCAAGCCCCGCAGCTACACCCTGGCGATGAACCGCAAGGAGCGTCGTCTGGCCCTGCGCACGGCGCTGATGAGCCGCATCGACGCCATCACCGTGGTGAAGGGTTTCGGCACCGATCTCAAGGCCCCCAAGACCAAGGAGATCACGGCAGCCCTCGGCCGCTTCGGCATCGAGGCCGGCGCCAAGGTGCTGCTGATCATCGACAAACCTTCCGAGATGGTGCGCCTGTCGGTGCGCAACCTCGAGAAGGTGAAGCTGATCGCCGCCGATCAGCTCAACGTGTTCGATCTGCTCAATGCCAACCATCTGGTGCTGAGCGAAGAGGCACTCGCAACGATTCAGGAGGTCTACGGCGATGGCTGAACGTTTCACCGGCCGGCTCGCGGATGTGATCCGCAAGCCACTGATCACCGAGAAGGCCACCCGTGCCCTCGAGCTGAACCAGTACACCTTTGAGGTTGACCACCGTGCGGCCAAGCCCGACATCAAGGCAGCCGTCGAATCGATGTTCGACGTCAAGGTCATCGGTGTCAGCACCATGAACCCGCCGCGTCGCAGCCGCCGCGTCGGTCGCTTCGCCGGCAAGCGCGCCCAGGTCAAGAAGGCCGTGGTGCGTCTGGCCGAGGGCAGCGCCATCCAGCTGTTCCCTGAGTCCTGAGGGGTCTGAACCGACATGGCAATCCGTAACTACCGACCCACCACCCCCGGCACCCGCACCCGCGTCGCCAGTGATTTCGCCGAAGTCACCGGTCGCGGTCGCGAGCGCGGCCTGGTGGTCGCCAAGCACCGCCGCAAGGGGCGCAACAACCGCGGCGTGATCACCTGCCGCCACCGCGGTGGTGGACACAAGCGCCTGTATCGCATCGTCGACTTCCGCCGCGACAAGCATGGCGTCGTCGCCAAGGTGGCGGCGATCCACTACGACCCCCATCGCAACGCCCGCCTGGCCCTGCTCTTCTACGCCGATGGCGAGAAGCGCTACATCCTGGCTCCTGCAGGCATTGAGATCGGCCAGCAGGTCGTCTCGGGCCCTGAAGCCCCGATCGAGACCGGCAACGCCCTGCCGCTGTCGGCCATTCCCCTGGGCTCGAGCGTTCACAACGTCGAGCTCTACGCCGGCCGCGGCGGCCAGATGGTGCGCACCGCTGGCGCCAGCGCCCAGGTGATGGCCAAAGAAGGCGACTACGTCGCCCTCAAGCTGCCCTCCACCGAAGTGCGCCTGGTGCGCCGCGAGTGCTACGCCACCCTCGGCGAAGTGGGCAACAGCGAGGTGCGCAACACCAGCCTGGGCAAGGCCGGTCGCAAGCGCTGGCTGGGCCGCCGCCCCGAGGTGCGCGGCTCGGTGATGAACCCCTGCGATCACCCCCACGGTGGTGGCGAGGGGCGTGCTCCGATCGGCCGCAGTGGCCCGGTGACCCCCTGGGGCAAACCGGCCCTCGGCCTCAAGACCCGCAAGCGGAACAAGCCCAGCAACCGGTTTGTGCTGCGGAAACGTCGCCGCACCTCCAAGCGGAGCCGTGGCGGACGCGATTCCTGATGACCCACACCGCTTTGCTCTCCGCCTGATCCGCCATGGGACGTTCACTCAAAAAAGGCCCCTTCGTTGCCGACAGCCTGCTTCGCAAGGTTGAAAAGCAAAACGCCGCCGATGACAAATCGGTGATCAAAACCTGGTCGCGGGCCTCGACCATCCTGCCGATGATGATCGGCCACACCATCGCCGTACACAACGGCAAATCGCACGTGCCCGTGTACGTGACCGAGCAGATGGTGGGCCACAAGCTGGGGGAATTCGCCCCCACGCGCACCTTCAAAGGCCACATCAAGGACAAGAAAGGAGGCCGCTGACACCATGTCCACCAACACCGCCAACCAGGCCCTGGCCCATGGCCGCTTCATCCGCGGCTCGGCCTCCAAGGTGCGCCGCGTGCTCGACCAGATCCGTGGTCGCAGCTACCGAGAGGCCCTGATCATGCTCGAGTTCATGCCCTACCGCTCGACCGGGCCGATCACCAAGGTGCTGCGTTCGGCCGTCGCCAATGCCGAACACAACATGGGCCTCGACCCGGCCTCCCTGGTGATCAGCCAGGCCTGGGCCGACATGGGCCCGTCGCTGAAGCGCTTCCGGCCCCGCGCCCAGGGTCGCGCCTACGCGATCAAGAAACAGACCTGCCACATCAGCATTGCTGTGGCTCCTTACACCTGAACCCCGAGGACACCGACCGATGGGACACAAGATCCATCCAACCGGCCTGCGCCTGGGGATCACCCAGGACCACCGCTCCCGCTGGTACGCCCCAAGCAAGACCTATCCAACCCTCCTCCAGGAGGATGATCGGATCCGCAAATTCGTCCACAAGAAGTACGGCGCCGCCGGCATCAGCGACGTGCTGATCGCCCGCAAGGCCGACCAGCTTGAGGTCGAGCTCAAAACCGCACGCCCCGGCGTGCTGGTGGGCCGCCAGGGCAGCGGCATCGAAGAGCTGCGCAGCGGCATTCAGACCACCCTGGGCGACAAGAACCGTCAGGTTCGGATCAATGTGGTCGAGGTCGAACGGGTCGACGCCGACGCGTTCCTGCTGGCCGAATACATCGCCCAACAGCTCGAAAAGCGCGTCGCCTTCCGCCGCGTGATGCGCATGGCCGTGCAGCGGGCCCAACGGGCCGGCGTGCTGGGCCTCAAGATCATGGTGGCCGGCCGCCTCAACGGCGCCGAAATCGCCCGCACCGAGTGGACCCGCGAGGGCCGCGTGCCCCTGCACACCCTGCGGGCCGACATCGACTACGCCACCAAGGTGGCCAGCACGACCTACGGCGTGCTGGGCATCAAGGTGTGGGTGTTCAAGGGTGAGGTGCTGCCCGGTCAGACCGACAAGGTCCCCGTGGGTGATGCACCCCAGCGCCGGAGCAGCCGGCGGCCCCAACAGTTCGAAGACCGCTCCAACGAGGAGTGATCAGGAGGCCTAAACCATGCTGAGTCCACGACGCGTCAAATTCCGCAAGCAACAGCGAGGCCGCATGCGCGGCATCGCCACCCGCGGCAACACCATCGCCTTTGGCGAATTCGCTCTCCAGGCCCAGGAGTGCGGTTGGATCACCTCGCGCCAGATCGAGGCGAGCCGCCGTGCCATGACCCGCTACGTCAAGCGGGGCGGCAAGATCTGGATTCGCATCTTCCCGGACAAACCGGTGACGATGCGCCCGGCCGAAACCCGCATGGGTTCCGGCAAGGGCAATCCGGAGTTCTGGGTGGCGGTGATCAAGCCCGGCCGCATCCTCTTTGAGATGGGTGGGGCCGACATCACCCCCGAGATCGCCAAAGAGGCCATGCGCCTGGCGCAGTACAAGCTGCCCGTGAAAACCAAATTCCTGACCCTGGCGGATCAGGAAGCCCTCGCTACTGCAGTGGAGTCCTGACCATGGCGCGCCCCTCCATCGCCGATGTGCGCAAGCTCAACGACGGCGACATCACCACACAGATCGATGCCACCCGGCGCGAGCTGTTCACCCTGCGCTTCGAGCAGGCCACCCGCCGGCTCGAGAACCCTCACCGCTTCAAGCAGGCCCGCATCAAGCTGGCCCACCTGATGACGGTGCAGAGCGAGCGCCAGCGCCAGGCCTCCGCGGCCACTTCAGCCTCCTGATACCCCCCGAACGTCCCATGGCAACCAAGGAACGGGTCGGCACTGTCGTCAGCGACAAGATGGACAAAACGGTGGTCGTGGCGGTGGAAAACCGCTTCCCCCATCCCATCTATCAAAAGACGGTGAGCCGCACCCAGCGCTACAAGGCTCACGACGAAGCCAACACCTGCAAGGTGGGCGATCGCGTGAGGATCACCGAAACCAGGCCGCTCAGCCGCACCAAGCGCTGGACCGTGGCCGAGGTGCTCTCCACCTCCACCGGTAACTGAGGAGGCTCAACCCATGATTCAACAGGAAACCTTCCTCAACGTCGCCGACAACAGCGGCGCCAAGCGCATTCAGTGCATTCGCGTGCTCGGCACCAACCGTCGCTATGCCCACGTGGGCGATGTGATTGTGGCCGCCGTCAAGGACGCCATGCCCAACATGGGCGTCAAGAAGTCGGATGTGGTGAAGGCCGTGGTGGTGCGCACCAAGGCCACCCTGCGGCGCGAAACGGGCAACTCCATCCGCTTCGATGACAACGCCGCGGTGATCCTCGGCACCGACAACAACCCCAAGGGAACCCGGGTGTTCGGGCCGGTTGCCCGTGAACTGCGCGAGCGCAACTTCACCAAGATCGTGTCCCTCGCTCCGGAGGTGATCTGAGATGGCAACGGCAACCCCAAAGGCCAAGTCCCCGGTGCGCACCAAGATGCGCATCAAGAAGGGCGACACCGTGCAGGTGATCACCGGCAAGGACAAGGGCAAGACCGGCGAGGTGCTGCGCACCCTGCCCTACGAGAACCGTGTTGTGGTGCAGGGCGTCAACCTGCGCACCCGCCACGTCAAGCCCACCCAGGAGGGCGAGACCGGACGCATCGTCACCGAGGAAGCATCCCTGCATGCCTCCAACGTGATGCTCTACTCAGCCACCAAGCAGGTGGCCAGCCGCGTCGAGATCGTGGTCGAGAAAGACGGCACCAAGAAGCGCCGCCTCAAGAAAACGGGGGAACTCCTCGATTGAAGGCGATCGGGTTCCTGAGCCACACCATGGCTCGCCAAGAACCTGCCGCCGCTCCGCTTCACACCGCCCAAACCCTGCCCACCGAAAGCTTCTGACAACGCCCAGAAGCGCACTCCCCCTCCCCCGTCATGTCACTGAAACAGCGCTACCGGGAGACGATCCAGCCCAAGCTGCTCAAGGATCTCAGTCTCGCCAACGTTCACGAGGTTCCCAAGGTGGTGAAAGTCACCGTCAACCGGGGTCTCGGTGAAGCCGCCCAGAATGCCAAGGCTCTGGAAGCCTCGATCGCCGAACTGGCCACCATCACCGGCCAGAAGGTCGTGGTGACCCGGGCCAAGAAAGCCATCGCCGGCTTCAAGATCCGCGCCGGCATGCCGATCGGCGTGGCGGTCACCCTGCGCGGTGAGCGCATGTATGCCTTCCTGGAGCGCCTGATTCATCTCGCCCTGCCGCGCATCCGCGACTTTCGGGGTGTGAGCCCCAAGAGCTTTGACGGACGGGGCAACTACACCCTCGGCATCCGCGAACAGATCATTTTCCCGGAGATTTCCTTCGACAAGATCGATGCGATCCGGGGGATGGACGTCACCATCGTGACCACCGCCCGTAACGACGAAGAGGGCCGGGCCCTCCTCCGCGAGATGGGAATGCCGTTCCGCAGCAACTGAGCCCTCTTCCGGACACGACCATGGCAAACCACGACCCGATTTCCGACATGCTCACCCGCATTCGCAATGCGAGTGAGAAGCGTCACGAGACCACCAAGATCCCGGCCTCCAGGCTGCTGCGCAACATCGCCACTGTGCTGCAGCAGGAAGGCTTCATCGCCGGCATCAGCGAAGAAGGCGAAGGCGTTCAGCGTCAGCTGGTGCTCGAGCTCAAGTACAGCGGCAAACACCGCCAGCCCACGATTCGCTCGGTGCAACGCGTCAGCAAGCCCGGCCTTCGCATCTACAAGAACAACCGCCAGCTGCCCAAGGTCCTCGGTGGCCTTGGCGTGGCCATCATCTCCACCTCCAAAGGTGTGATGAGCGACCGTGATGCCCGCAAGCAGGGCGTCGGCGGCGAAGTGCTCTGCTACGTCTACTGATCCTGGGAGGTTGATCCATGTCACGCATTGGTAAGTCACCGATTCCGATTCCCGACAAGGTGAGCGTGAGCCTCAATGGCCTCGCCGTCACTGTGAAGGGCCCGAAGGGTGAACTCAGCCGCACCCTTCCGGACGGCGTTGAAATCAGCCAGGACGGCAACAGCCTGGTGGTCACCCCGAGCAACACCAGCCGTCGCTCCCGTGAGCGCCATGGTCTCTGCCGCACCCTGGTGGCCAACATGGTCGAGGGCGTGAGCCAGGGCTACACCCGCAAGCTTGAGATCATCGGAGTGGGCTAT